>CAZUBS010000106.1:0-6576 GCA_964618595.1 uncultured Desulfohalobiaceae bacterium | reverse complement strand
CTTTTGATCTGCGGCATAGGCATCAACCTGCTCGAGCTGCGCCGCATCAACGTCACCAATTTGCTCCCCGCCCTGCCCTACGCCATCATCCTGACCCTCTGCTTCGGCTGACAGCCCGGACGCATCCACACCACCTCACTTCTGAGACCGGGGCCATCCCTGTACGTTGCGCGGTTCAAGGGATTCTCCGCCGCCCTTGCCCCCGGGTCAAATGTATGAAAAATACGGGTACAGGTCCCAGTGAATGCGAACCTGGAAAGAACAATGCCTGGCAACGAAAACTTTGACGCCCTGTTCACCCCCTCCCCCGTGGCCGTTGTCGGCGCATCCGCCACGCCCGGCAAGATCGGACACAGCGTCCTGGCCAACCTGATCGAGGCCGGCTTCAAGGGCGATCTCTACCCTGTCAACCCCTCCACCAAAGAGATTCTGGGCATCAAGGTGCTTCCGGACATCGAGGACCTCCCTCTGGGAGTGGACCTGGCCGTGATCGCCGTGCCCCGTTCCGTGGCCGTTGATGCCGCACGCGGCCTGGCCGACCGCGGGGTCAAGGCCATGATCGTGATCAGCGCCGGGTTCAAGGAGGTGGGCAAGGAGGGCTACTTTCTGGAGCAGCAGCTCATCGAGCTGGCCGAAAAGGAAAACATCGCCCTGCTGGGGCCAAACTGCCTGGGAATGATCAATCCCCATGCCGGCTGCAACGCCTCTTTTGCGTCCGGGCAGCCCAAACCCGGCAACATTGCCTTTTTCTCGCAGTCAGGGGCGCTCTGTGTGGCCATCCTGGACTGGGCCATGGGGGAAAACATCGGCTTTTCCAAGTTCATCAGCCTGGGCAACAAGGCCGTGCTCGACGAAGCGCACATGATCGAGTACCTGGCCGACGACGAGACCACCAAGGTGGTGCTCGGGTACATCGAGAACGTGGAGAACGGCAGGGAGTTTCTCAGGCTGTCTCAGCAGGTCAGCCACAAGAAACCCATCATCATGATCAAGTCCGGCACCACCTCGGCCGGGGCAAAGGCTGCCTCCTCGCACACCGGGGCCATAGCGGGCTCCGACAATGCCTACGAGGCCGCCTTCAGGCAGGGCGGCATCCTGCGGGCCGGGGATGTGGCCACGCTGTTCAACCTGGCCCAGGCCTTTTCCAGCCAGCCACTGCCAAAGGGGCCCAACCTGGCCATCGTCACCAACTCCGGGGGACCCGGGATCATGGCTGCCGATGCCTGTGAAAACTCCAGCCTGGTCATGGCCTCCATCTCCGCGGCCAGCGCCGAGAAGCTGCAGAAGGTCCTGCCGCCCTGGGCCTCCCTGTACAACCCCATCGACATCATCGGTGACGCCGGTGTGGAGCGCTACAGAGATACCCTGAAGGTCGTGGCCCACGATCAAAATGTCCACGCGGTGCTGGTGCTGCTGACCCCCACTGCCGCCATCAAGGACCAGATCGAGGACACCGCCAGGGCCATCGTGGAGGTGGCCGCAACAACGGACATCCCCTTCTTCGCCTGCTTCATGGGAAAAAGGAGCATCCAGGGCGGTGAGCTGGTGCTGCAGGCCTCGGGGATCCCCTGCTACAACTTTCCCGAGCCGGCCATCAAAAGCCTGGAGTCCATGTACAGCTACAAGCAGTGGAGGTCCAAGGCCGTCCCCCTCCACCAGACCTTTGAGCGGGACCTGGAAGGTGCCCGCAGCGTCATCGACGCGGCACAGCGGTCTGGTCACCTGGAGATCGTGGAGTTCCAGGCCCAGGAGCTTCTCAAGGCCTACCGTCTTCCCACCCCCAGGACCAGGCTGGCCCGCTCGAGCGACGAGGCTGCCGCAGCCGCCCGGGAGATCGGGTTTCCGGTGGTGCTCAAGATCGCCTCCAGCTCCATCTCCCACAAGAGCGATGTCAAGGGAGTGCTGGTCGGGCTGCAGGACGAGGACGAGGTCAGGGAGGCCTTTCAGGACATCACCTTCCGTGCCCAGCGGCTCCGTCCCGAAGCACACATCACGGGCTGCCTGGTCCAGGAAATGGCCCCCTCCAGGTCAAAGGAGGTCATTGTCGGATTCAAGCGGGACGAGCAGTTCGGCCCCCTGATCATGTTCGGGCTCGGCGGCATCTATGTCGAGGTCCTCAAGGACATCTCCTTCCGGCTGGCGCCCTTGTCGGAAACCGACGCCCGGGAGATGATGCGCGAGATCCGATCATTCCTGCTGCTCAAGGGGGTGCGGGGGGAGGCGGCGGTCAACCTGGACGCCATCGTCCACATCCTTTTGGCCATGTCACAGCTGTCCCTGGACTTTCCTGAGATTTACGAGGCCGAGTTCAACCCCATCCTCGTGGACCCCGAGCGGGCCATGGTGGCTGACGTGAGGGTGACACTCGGGCAGTGACCGGGTGTGGGCTGCACGCAAAGCATTGACTGCAAACTGCTCTTGAGGAGGCACAACTATGGCAGGACTGTATATCGGCTCCACCGGCGGGTTCGCGGGAAAGAACATGATCGCCCTCAGCCTGGGGCTCAAGCTGCAGAAGGACGGGCACCGGA
Source organism: uncultured Desulfohalobiaceae bacterium (assembly GCA_964618595.1). Lineage (GTDB taxonomy): Bacteria > Desulfobacterota > Desulfovibrionia > Desulfovibrionales > CAZUBS01 > CAZUBS01. The sequence goes on along the minus strand of CAZUBS010000106.1, from coordinate 4,045 downwards.
TCGGCTACATGAAGCCCGTGGGAGCCGTCCCCAGCAAGACCGGGGAACGCTCCGGCGATGACGACGCCTTCTTCCTCCAGGGGGTTCTCGGCCTGGAGGGGGACCCTGAGCTCGTCACCCCGGTCCTGGTCACCCAGGACTTCAAGGTCAAGGCCTTTGCCGGCGACTGCCCGGGTCTTATCGATAGGATCAAGCAGGCCTACGCCACGTTGAGCAAAGATCGCGAGGTCATGATCGTGGGCGGCTCCGGGAGCTTTCTCTTTTCAGGCAAATACTGCGGCGTGGACGGGGCCAACGTGTCCGCCGCCCTGGACCTCAAGGTCCTGCTCATCGACCGGTTCCACACGGATCTGAACTACGACTACCTGCTCCGGGCCAGGGAGGTCCTTGGGGACAGGCTCATCGGAGCGGTGCTCAACGACATTCCCGAAGCCGCTGCCAACGATGTCCAGTCGATCATGGTGCCGCTTCTGGAGCGCCACGGCATTGACGTGCTCGGCATGATCCCCCGGGATCCGCTGATGAGCGCCATCAAGGTCGGCGACCTGGCCGAAAGACTCGGCGGAAAGATCATCTCCGTGCACAACAAGTCCGAAAGGGTCGTGGAGAACTTCCTCATCGGCACCATGCAGGTGGAGAACTTCATGACCCATTTCCGCCGCCAGAAGAACTCGGCCATCATCGTTGGCGGCGACCGTTCCGATGTGCAGCTGGTGGCCCTGGAGGGCAAGTGCCCCTGCCTGGTGCTGACCGGGAACCTCTACCCCAACGACATCATCCTGACCCGTTCGGAGGTGCTTGAGATCCCAATCATCGTGGTCCGAGACGACACCTACACCGTGGCCAAGAAGATGGAGACCATCCTGAGCAGCATCAAGCTGCGCGACATCGTCAAGATCAAGCACGGCGCCCAGCTGGTCAACTCGTCCGTGGACATGAACGCCATCAAGGAGACCCTCGGTTTGGGCTGAGTACCTTGCGCACCCCTGCACTGCGCCTTGAGTCCACCGGTTCCAGGACGCGTTTTCGGTACCTTCGGCAAGGCAGGTGCGCACATTCTCATTTCACCCGAGTCCGGCTGCGTACCCCCCTTGGCAGTCTACGGTGCGGCCTGTCTCCATGACACATCTCCTGGTGAGGGTGTAAACTGGGGGCTACAGGCTGGATAATTTCATACCGTGGCGGTATTTTTATGTGAAAAATCATTTTACATCACGGGGAAATATCTGCTAGGTGAGCTTTGAAAAAATCCCTTTGGCTGGTCGGACTTGTCTCTTTGCGGACCTGTCGGCACACCGATGCCCTGAGGGGAGAATTTCCATCAACAGTGCCATCGGCGGCAGATGACGCTCAACGGTTGCTCCAAGGAGGGAAAGGTGAACACTGCGAACTGGAATTGGGAACCTGGAGAGAAGCTGGTTCACGATTTCGGCACCTGCGATGCCGAGTACAAGTGGATCGAAGAGCCCCAGGCCAGCCCGGATGGTGAGAAGATCGCCGCCGTGGTCAATATCGACGAAGAAGAGTTCACACTGTGCGTGAACGGCACGGTCTGGGAAACCACCTTTGAACGGTGCTGGTTCCCGCGCTACTCCCCTGACGGGCGGCTGACCTCCCTGGTCACCTACGAGGGGACCCCCACCCTGGCCGTTGATGGTGAGACGTGGGAAGAGTCCTATGACTACCTCTGGCAGACCATGTTCAGCCAGGACGGTTCCACCATTGCCGCGGCCGTGCAGACGGGCATGACGTACGGCCCGCGCGTGACCGACCCCCCCCGGGAAACCCCCGTCGACAACGCCAACCACCTCACCCCCAGCCCGGGCGGCCCCACCTCCGCACCGGTGGCCCACGTCAAGCCCCAGGCCCGGGCCGACACCCCAACTTCTCAGGACGGTATCTATTCCGCCGCCGCCGACGGGAAAGCCTGGGACACAACCTTTGTCGACGCCTGGCAGCTGGTCTTCAACAAGGACTGTTCGAGCCTTGCGGCCGAAGTGCGCACCAGCCTCTTTGATTACACCATAGCGGTGGACGGGGTCACCTGGAAGGAGACCTTCCCCTGCGTGTGGGCGCCTGTCTTCAACCCGTCCACAGGCAGCGTAGTGGCCCCGGTGCGCATCGCCGGCAAATGGACCGTGGCCGAGAATGGACAGCCCATCTGGGATCAGCCCTTCATCCAGTGCTGGCACGCCATGTTCAGCCCGGACGGCCAAAAGCTGGCCGCCATTGTCTCCCCAACCTTCGGCCGCTGGACCCTGGCCGTGGACGGCAAGCCCTGGTCGACGACCTTCGGGGACCTGGTCACCGAGGCCGGTTTCAGCCCCGACGGCAGCCGCCTCGCCGCCCTGGGCAAGCAGGACGAGAAGTGGGCGGTTTTCGCGGACGACAAGCCCTGGAGCGGCCGCTACGACATGGCCTACACCCCAGTGTTCAGCCCTGACAGCAGGCACGTGGCCGCAAAGGTCGAGAAAAACGGACGGTTCACCGTCGTGGTCAACGACAAGGAATACACGAAATCGTTCAATGCTGTCTGGGACCCGATCTTCAGCCCCGACTCAAAAAACATTCTCATCCGGTGCCTCGAAGACGGCAAGTACACCCGCCGTGTCGTGCCGGTGAACACCATCACAGGCTAAAGGGGGAGCGCCATGCACGCTATCTACAACTTCGTCAGCGGCCCGCTGGTCTGGGTGGCCTTCATCGTCTTCATCCTCGGCCTGGCCTACCGGCTCTATGTCCTGCTTTCCAAGACCAAACAGAAGGAGCCTTTCGTCTTTGAGTTCTGGAGCTGGAAGTTCGCCCTCAACTCCATATTCCGCTGGTGGATTCTGCCCTTTGGCAGTGTCAACTCGCGGCAGCAGCCGGTCATGACCATCGTGACCTGGCTGTTCCATGTCTGCCTGCTCATCACTCCCCTGTTCCTCATGGCCCACATCATCCTCTTCCAGGAAGCCTGGGGGGTCAGCTGGTGGACTCTCCCCGACACGGTCGCCGACGTGATGACCTGGATCGTGCTGGCCGGCTGCCTCTACTTCCTTTACAGGAGGCTGTTCCTGCCCCAGGTCAAATACGTGACCTACGCCTCCGACTTCATTCTTCTGGCCATTGTGGCGGCGCCCTTTCTGACCGGGTTTCTGGCCTACTGGCAGATCTTCAACTACCAGTGGATGATCATCCTGCACATCCTGTCCGGGGAGATCATGCTCGTGGCCATTCCCTTCACCCGTTTGAGCCACATGGTCCTGGCCTTCTACGTCCGGGGCTACACAGCTTCTGAGTTCGGCGCAGTGCGCATGACCAAGGACTATTAAATACGATCCATTCCGAAAGGAGAAACGATATGTCAGAAACGGCCGAAACCGTCACCGAAAGCAGCTACCTGGAAAAGGTGCGGCAAAAAAACGCCGAGGACAAGAAGGCCGGCAAGTACGAGTACGACGCCATCGAGGACGTCGGCCTGGAAATGGGCTCGTCCAAGCTGACCCCGGAAAAGATCCAGCAGGTCATCAAGCGGGTCCTGGGCAGCGAGGCCAGCGAACGCCTCAAGGCCTACGTGAACACCTGCGTGCACTGCGGCCTCTGCTCCGAAGCCTGTCACCACTACCTGTCCAACGACAAGAACCCCAAGTTCTCCCCGGTGGGCAAGGTCAAGCGGACCCTGTGGAAGATGCTGGAGAAGGACGGCCTGCTCACCCCGCAGGAGATCGAGGAATGCCGCATCGTGGCCAACACCGAGTGCAACCTGTGCCGCAGGTGCCTTCAGTTCTGCCCCTTCGGCATCGACATCGCCTACGAGATCTCCCTGGTGCGGCGAATCTGCCACCTGCTCAACGTGACCCCGCAGTACATCCAGGACACTGCCCACAGCCACGCGGCCACCATGAACCAGATGTGGGTCAAGGAGGACGAGTGGACCGACAGCCTGCAGTGGCAGGAGGACGAGGCCAGGGACGAGTTCCCCACCATCCGCATCCCCGTGGACAAGGTAGGCGCCGACATCTTCTACTCGGTCATCGGACCCGAGCCGAAGTTCCGCACCCAG
>CAZUBS010000105.1:0-6577 GCA_964618595.1 uncultured Desulfohalobiaceae bacterium | reverse complement strand
GTCCACTTTCCCTGTCTCTGTCCACTTCGTCCACTCCGTCCACCCCTTCTCTTCCCCGTCCACCCGATCCGCTTCCCCTGCCTCTGTCCACTTTGTCCTGGCGTGGATTTTCTTTAACCCCAAGCGCGAAACTTCCCTCTTGGGCTCTGGAAGCTTTTCTGCTACCAGATACCCTCCCCAACCAGCGGAGGTTCCCCCATGCTCGCCATCATCGACTACCAGGCCGGCAACCTGACCAGCGTGCGCCGGGCCCTGGACTTTCTCGACATACCCAATGTCATCACCGCCGACCCCGATACCATTGCCCAGTCCCTGGGCATCATATTCCCCGGCGTGGGTGCCGCGGGCTCGGCCATGGCCAACCTGACCGGCTCCACCCTGGACACGGTGCTCAGGGAACAGGTCGAGCTGGGCAAACCCCTGCTGGGCATCTGCCTGGGCTGCCAGGTCATCCTGGACAAAAGCGAGGAGAACCGCACCACCACCCTGGGGCTGGTGCCGGGCGAGTGCGTCCGTTTCACCGAAGACCTGATCGACGAGCAGGGACTGCCCATCAACATCCCGCACATGGGCTGGAACAGCGTGGAGTTGAAAAAGGAATGCTTGCTCTTCGAGGGCGTTGATGAGGACGCCGAGTTCTACTTCGTGCACGCCTACTACCCCAACCCCGACCCGGCGTATGTCCTCGGGATGACCGGATACGGCCGTGAGTTCTGCTCGGTGCTCGGCCGTGACGGCCTATGGGCCATGCAGTTCCACCCGGAAAAAAGCGGGCGGCCCGGGCTGAAGATCCTGGAGAACTTCAGCGCCTACTGCCGGGAGGTGGCCGATGCTCAGTAAACGGGTCATCCCCTGTCTGGACGTGCGCGACGGCCGGCTGACCAAGGGGATCAGGTTCAAGGGCAACGTGGACATCGGGGATCCCGTGGAGACGGCCCGCCTCTACTACGAGCAGGGCGCGGACGAGATCGTGTTCTACGACATCACCGCCTCCCACGAGCGCCGCGGCATCATGCTCAAGGTCGTGGAGGAGGTGGCCTCGAAGATCTTCATCCCCTTCTCCGTGGGCGGGGGGATCGCCACGGTTCAGGACATGCGCGACGTGCTCCTGGCCGGGGCCGAGAAAATCTCGGTCAACTCGGCCGCGGTGAACAACCCGGACATCATTGCCCAGGGCGCCGCCGCCTTTGGCTCCCAGTGCGTGGTGGTGGGTATGGACGTGCTCAAGGTGGATGCCGGCCCGGCCACACCCTCGGGGTATGAGATTGTCATCCACGGCGGCAGGAAACGCATGGGTCTGGACGCGCTGGAGTGGGCCAAAACAGTGGAGGCCCTGGGCGCGGGGGAGATCTGCCTCAACTCCATCGACGCCGACGGCACCAAGGACGGCTACGAGCTGACCCTGACCCGGCTGATCAGCGACACCGTGCGCATCCCGGTCATCGCCTCGGGCGGGGCGGGCAACCCGCAGCACATGGTGGAGGCGGTGACCCGGGGCCGGGCCTCGGCCGCCCTGATCGCCTCCATCGTGCACTACGGAGAGTACACCCTGCCCCAGGTCAAGCAGCACATGCACGACCAGGGGGTCAAGGTCAGAATGGTCTGGTAGACAAGAGAATGTAACGCGAAGGAAGGGTTTTCTTTTCTTGCTTTCGCTTTCAGCTTTGAGCTTTGAGCTTTGAGCTTTCAGCTTCAAGCTCCGCGGCCTCGTAGGTGCCGCTCCTGCCGCCGCTCTTGTGCACAAGACGGCAGTCGTCGATGACGATGTCCTTCTGCACGGCCTTGCACATGTCGTAGATGGTGGGCGCGGCCACCTGGGCCGCCACCAGGGCCTCCATCTCCACCCCGGTGGGCCCGGTGGTCCGGGCCTCGGCCTCGATGACAACGGATGCCCGTGCGGCATCGGGTGTCGGGCGCACCTCCACGAAGCTGAGAAAGAGGGGGTGGCAGAGCGGGATGAGCTCGGCGGTTCTCTTGGCGGCCTGGATGCCGGCCAGCCTGGCGGTGGTCAGGACGTCGCCCTTGGGCAGGGCATTGCGGCTGAGGAGCTCGAAGGTCCGGGGGGACAGCCTGACCGTGGTGGTAGCTACGGCCCGGCGCAGTGTCCCGGGCTTGTCGGAGACGTCGACCATGCGGGCCGAACCACTCTCGTCGATATGGCTCAGGGTGTCAGCCACTCAGTCCCCCATGGCCTTCTTGAAAAAATTCTTGACCTTGGACACGGGCTTGTCCGCCTCCAGCTTGGCAAACTCCCGCAACAGCTCCTCCTGCCGCTTGGTCAGCCTTCTGGGCGTGGTGACCGTGACCTCGATGAGCAGGTCGCCGAAGGACTGGCTTCCGGGATGGGGCAGCCCCAAGCCCTTGAGCTTGAAGATCTCCCCGCTCTGGGTCCCTTTGGGAATGTCCATGGGCACGGGTTCGTCCAGGGTGGGCACCTCGATCCTGTGGCCCAGCGCGGCCTGGACAAAACCGATCTCGGTCCGCACCAGCAGGTCCTGCCCCCGCCGCTCGAAGATGTCGTGCTCCTCGACGTGTATGACCACGTAGAGATCACCGGGGGGGCCGCCGTATTCGCCCGGCTCGCCCTCGCCCCGCAACCTGAGCCGGCTCCCGTTGTCCACGCCGGCCGGGATCCTGACCTGTATCTTTCGTGTCTCCTGCACAGTGCCCCGGCCCTTGCACCTTCTGCAGGGGTGGGAAACAACCCGGCCCTCGCCGTGGCAGGCGGGGCAGGTCACTGCAATACGGAAAAATCCCTGGGACTGGACCACCTGCCCCCTGCCGCCGCAATGGCCGCACGTCTCCGGTGCATGGCCAGGCTCGGCCCCGGAGCCGTCGCACTCCTCACAGGCAACTTTCTTGGGGATCTTCAGGTCGACCTCGGTCCCCTTGGCTGCCTCGCGAAAGGAGATCTTCAGGTTGTAGCGCAGGTCCGCACCTGCCTGGGGCCTGGGACCACGGCGCCCGGCACTGCCAAAGCCGAAAAAATCCCCGAAGATGTCGCTGAAGGCGCTGAAGATGTCCTCTGAGGAGGAAAACCCCTGGAAGCCGCCCCCGTTGCCCAGGCCTTCATGACCGAACTGGTCGTATCTGGAGCGCCGCTGCGGATCACGAAGCACCTCATACGCCTCGGCAGCCTCCTTGAAGCTGGCTTCGGCTTCGGCATCGCCAGGGTTGCGATCGGGGTGGAACTTCATGGCCATCCGCCGGTAGGCCTTTTTGATCTCTTCCCCGGAGCTCTCCCGGGATACACCGAGGACCTCGTAGTAATCGCGCTTGTGCATCACGATCCGGGAAGCTCTTCCTGGTTTTGCGAGGCGATGAAGATGCCGGCCTCGGGGATGTCCTCGGAGGGAACGACCTCCCCAGCGGCGATCTCGCGCAGGGCCGTGACCACCTCTTTGTTCTTGCTCTCAACGATGGGCTCGTACCCGTCACGGTACATCTTGACCCTCTCGATGGCCATCTGGGCGATGAGAAAGCGATTGTTGATCTTGCTGAGGCAGTCCTCAACAGTAATTCTGGCCATGGTTCCTCCTCGAGGATTGTTCCGGCGTGAATTCCAGGGCCGGATCAGCTGGCTTCCCGCCCCCGACTGTGTTTCAGCCCTGCAGCTGCCCGTCCAAACAAACAGAGTTACTTAAATGATTGACTTTGGATCGGTCAAGTCATAAATCGACCCGGGGTGCCCCCGGGCTGGTTGTGGCCCGGCTGGGACTGTAAATCCTGCACTCCTCCAGTCAAGGCACGCAACCCACATTCCCCCCCAAACACCTGCCCGAACCCATGAGCCCCCGAAAAAAACTGACCTTTGCCCAGAAGACATGCCTGAGCCAGGCGGGCAAGCTCATGTACCACACCCGCATGCTCTGGCCCGGAGCCAGGGTGGGGGTTGCCGTTTCCGGCGGCATGGACAGCTTTGTGCTGCTCAAAGTGCTCAGCCTGTACATCCGCCGCCTGCCCTTCCCCGTCGAGATCATGGCCCTGCACATCAATCCGGGATTCGACACCGGCCTGCACCGCCCCCTGGTTGACTGGTCGGCCGCAAACGGCATCGCCGGTCATTTCGAAAACAGCGACATGGGCCCTCGGGCCCATTCACCGGAGAACAGGAAAAACTCACCCTGCTTCCACTGCAGCTGGTTCAGGCGCAAGCGCCTCTTCGACCTGTGCAAGTGGTACCGCCTCTCCCATCTTGCTCTGGGCCACACCGCCGAGGACCTGGTGACCACCTTCTTCATGAACATTTTACAATCCGGACGGGTGGAGGGCATGCTTCCGCGCGCGGAGTACTTTGGCGGGGAGTTCGAGCTGGTCCGCCCCCTGCTCATGGTGGAAAAGAAATCGATCGCCGCAGCCTGCAGGCAGTGGGGGCTGCCCATCTGGACAAACCCCTGCCCCTCGGCATCGGTCAGCCGGCGGGCCGATATCCGAGGCTGGATGGAGCAGCTCTGGTCCCACGACAAGGAGTCGCGCCGCAAGACCTACAATGCCCTGATCAGGTGGCAGCTTGACTTCAAACGGTGATTCAAATAGCTCAAGGGAAGCTGTAGAAATCTCCAGTGCCCACCAGAGGGTGGCTGCGCCACGCCCTGGAATGGGATGTTTTTTCGTTTTTCAAGACCTTGGCGGATCAACCCCATACAAAGGGAGCACCCAGCCCCGGGGGGGCATCTTCCTGCACCCATCTGCAAGGATTCTCTGTCAGCCATGATGTTCAAAAAATACCATATCATGGTCTTCAAAGACCGCACCGGCCAGTGCAGCACCTTCCGTGTCAACGGGCTGACCTGCTCCTTCCTGGTGCTGCTGGGCGCGGCCTTGCTGGTCAGCAACCTCATCCTGTGGAAATACTTCGCCGACCATGCCGCTGTGAAACGGCAGATTCCCGAAGCGGAGCAGACCGTCCAGGAACAGAACATCCAGCTGGTCAGCCGTTCCAACAAGGTCAGCTCCCTGAGCAGCGACCTGACCAGGTTGGGCGAACTGGACGACCAGCTCCGGATCATGCTCAATCTAGAACCGGGCTCAGTGCGGCTGACCCGCGCGCTTGGCGGCGCCGAGACCGACACCTTTGCCGAGGGCTACCTGTCACTGCATCGTCAGGATCTGCTGGCCCGCAAGATGCACAGCTTCATCGACCAGCTCAACACCGAGGCTCGGCTGGAGGAAATACGCCAGCAGGAGCTTCTGCAGGCCATCAGGAACAACCAGGAGGTCCTGGCAGCCACACCTTCCATCTGGCCGGTCCGGGGCTGGATCTCCTCCTCTTTTGGCTATCGCAAGTCCCCCTTCACCGGCCGCCGGGAGTTCCACAAGGGTCTTGACATTGCCGGCCCCACCGGAACGCCCGTCTATGCACCCGCCAAGGGAACGGTCGTTTTTCTGGGCAAGGAAGGTGGATACGGAAAAATGCTGGTCCTGGACCACGGCAACGGGCTGGTCACCCGGTATGGCCACCTGCACGAGAGCTCCTTGAAGATCTCCCAGGTCGTGCAGCGGGGGGAGATCGTCGCCACCATGGGCAACTCCGGCCGCTCCACCGGTCCACACCTCCACTACGAGGTCAGGGTGGACGGCGTTCCGGTCAACCCCGAGCGCTACATCCTCAACTGACCGGCGAACCACTCACAGCCACCTGGCGCCCATCCCGCAACCGGGGATGGGCGTTTTTATCTTTTTCCCCTGGTCCGTTCCTTGCTTCTGCCCCGGCCATGGACCTCCTCCAGCTGGACCCCGCCCAGATGCTCTCCTTTTTGCTGACCCTGCTGCGCATCAGCCTGGTCGTCTTTCTGCTGCCCTTTTTCGGAGGTCAGGGCATCCCCAACCTGGTCAAGGCAGCCCTGACCCTGATCCTGACGCTCGGGTTCTGGCCCCACCTCTCCTTTCCCGGCGCGGCACTGCCGGCCCATCCCCTGAACATGGCCCTCATGGTCCTGGGCGAGCTGATTCTCGGCTTGGTGCTGGGCCTGCTGGTGCACATCATCTTTGCCGCGGTGCAGACCGCCGGCCAGGTCATCGGCTTCCAGATGGGGTTTGCCATGATGAACGTGGTCGACCCCATGACCGGGGTTTCCGAGGCCATTACGGCCCAGTTCCTGTACATGATCACCCTGCTGCTGTTCTTGTCCATGAACGGGCATCTCTACATGCTCAAGGGGTTCAGCCACAGCTTTGAGCTCGTCCCCCCCGGGGGCCTGCTGATCACTCCCGAGCTGGTGGATCAGGTTGTCAGCTTTTCCCGTCAAATTTTTGTGCTGGCCGTCAAGATCGCCGCGCCGGTCATGGCCGCGGTCTTTTTGGTCGATCTGGCCCTGGCCCTGATCGGCAGGGCCGCCCCCCAGATGAACGTCCTGTTCGTGGGCTTCCCCCTCAAGATCGCAGTCGGGTTTCTGTTCATCAGCCTGATCTTCACCCTGCTGGCCCGGTTCATGGAACAGTTCGTCGGCACCATCGTGCCTCTCTACAACGGAGTGCTCAGGGCCGCAGGCTGAGCTACACCCCAGCCCATGCCGCAGACCGCTCCGAGCCGTACCGAACGAGCCACCCGCCCGCCCCGGCACAAAGCCCGCCCTCA
>CAZUBS010000104.1:0-6665 GCA_964618595.1 uncultured Desulfohalobiaceae bacterium | reverse complement strand
ATTGCAACGTGTACCCGGTCAACCATCCCCCTGCTCAAGGGGAGGAAGCTGGCACTTCGTCTTGTTCCCTTCTTGCTGCTGCTCCTCTGCCTTGTTGCCCTTTGCAGCTGCCGGGGTCAAAGCAATGCCTCGGAGGGTGTCCTCAGCCAGGAGCTTGAAGTGGTCATGGCCATGGCAGACCGTTCCCTCGAAGGCCGGTCGGTGCTGACCGTGAACAGGCAGGATTCGGACGCCCTGGTTCTGTCACTTGCTCCGCAGGCGGCCATCGATTCGGTTCGCGTCAATGACCAACAGGCTCCCTTTGATTTTCGTTCGGGCCGGCTGCGTATCGACCTCTCTCCCTTCTCCGTGGATGGCCTGCTCAAGGTCGGGGTCAGCTACCGGGCCCGCTTTGACGACCCTTTCCCCGATCGCCCCGTGGTCACGGACAACCCCGGGTATGGTGTCACCGGCACCATTACCAACGACCACGCCTTCCTGCTGGCAGGGTCCGGCTGGTACCCGCGCTCCCTTGAATCGCATCCTCCGATCAGGGTCACTGTCGAGGCCCCCCTGGGGATGCTGGCCGTGACCTCCGGCCGCCTGGAAGGGCACAGCGACTCCGGGGGTGTCACCCGTTCCGAGTGGGTCGTTGAGCACCCTGTCGGCGCGCTGGCCCTCTCTGTCGGTTCCTACCAACGACAGTCACGTGTGGCCGAGAATGCGACCGTGGCCACCTACCTCTTCCCCGGTTCCCAAGAGCTTTCAGATCCCTACCTGGAGGCCACGGCTGCGTACATCCGTTTCTACTCCAGTTTGCACGGCCCCTATGCCTACCCCAAGTTCGCCGTGGTGGAGAACTTCTTCCCCACCGGGTACAGCTTTGCTTCCTACACCCTGATCGGGTCGCGGGTCCTGCGCCTGCCATTCATCATCGACACCAGCCTGCGCCATGAGGTCGCCCACTGCTGGTGGGGCAACGGGGTCTTTGTCGCCCCAGCGGGGGGCAACTGGAGCGAAGGTCTGAGCACCTATGTGGCCGATTACCTGGCCAAGGAGGAGTCCTCCCCAGCCGATGCCCGGGACTACAGGCTGCAGATCCTGCGCGACTACTCCCGGCTCGTCCCGCCTGAAGAGGACTTCCCCCTGTCGGAGTTCCGTCGCAGGACCAGCCCGGCCAGCCGGGCCATCGGGTACGGCAAGTCTGCCTTTGTCATCCACATGCTGCGTCAACGGATGGGCGACGAGGCATTCTGGTCCGGTCTGCGCAGGTTTTACGGGGCCTGGCTCTTCAAGGAGGCTTCCTGGCCAGACCTGCTGGCCAACCTGGCTTCTCCGGCCCAGGAGACCTTCGACCTCCGGGCCTTCCAGGAGCAGTGGATCGACTCAGCCGGGGCGCCGGTGCTGCGCCTCGACAGCGTCCGTTCCGAGCACGACGGCGCAGTGTGGACGGTGAGGGGGCGGATTGTCCAGGAGGATCCACCGTATGCCTTGCGGCTTCCCATCAGGCTGGAAAACGGGTCCCGACCGGTCTCTACCTCGGTCGTTCTCAATCAAAAGAGTGCCGCGTTCGAGCTGAAGTCACCATCCCCTCCAAAGCGCCTGCTGATCGATCCTGAGGTGCACGTTTTTCGCAGGCTCTCCCCTGGGGAAACTCCCCTTTCGGTGAACAGTGTCAAAGGATCTGAAGGGCTCACGGCCATTCTTTCATCCGGATACCCAAGGTCTCTTGCCAGGACCCTGCTTGCCGGCCTCAACCATCCCCGGCTCGCCATTGTCGAGGAGCAGAGCCTCGACACCGCCGGCCTGAAGGACCGTGATCTCCTGTTCTTCGGCATCCCCCGGGCCCCTGAGCTGCGCTCCCTTCTCCATCCCCTGCCCGAGGGGGTGGAGCTGCAAGAAAACACCGTCGGCTTCTCTCCGGAGCTTTTGCCCCGGGCGGAATCATCAGACAGCTTTTTCATCACCCTCCAGGATCCCGAACACCCGCAACGCGTCAGGGCCCTGATGTTCCACAGGCCTGAAACACCTCGTAACAGCCGTCTGGAAGCAGTTCGCAAGATCACCCACTACGGCCGCTACTCCCTGCTGGCCTTTGCAGATGGGACCAACCGCGCCTCGATGACCTGGGAGCCGGCACACTCCCCTTTGGTCCATGTCTTTTCCGGAGATGGGAAATGAAAAAAAGCTCGCTTCTCGCTCTGCCGGCGGCCGCTCTCCTGCTTGCGACCTTCACCTTCTGCAGCGAGGCTGCCTTGCGGCTGTTCGACGTGGCCGCCCGGCAGGAAACCACCCTGTCCCAGGCCCTCCCGGAGCTGCAAACGCTCCGCATCCTGCATGTCGGTGAGCTGCACGACCGCCCGGGCCACCACCGAGCCCAGCTGGAGATCATCCGGGCCCTGCACGACTCAGCCACTCCGGTGCTGGTTGGCCTGGAGATGTTCGAACAGCGCAATCAGGATGCCCTTGACGCCTGGGTGTCCAGGTCGTTGTCCGAAGAGGAGTTCCTCCCCCACTTCAGGTCCAACTGGGGCGAGTCCTGGCCCCTGTACCGGGACATCTTCGACTACCGCCGCAGCCAGGGCATCCCGATGGTGGGGCTCAATGTCCCCCTGGCCATCGTCAGCCAGGTCGCCCGGGAGGGGTTCGAGTCCCTGACGGAGTAGCAGGTCGGCCAACTCCCGCCGGTCAGCTGCAACGTGGCGCCCGAGTACATGGAGCTCCTCAGATCCAGCTACGGCCACCACGGCAGCGACCAGAGCTTCGTCAACTTCTGCGAGGCCCAGGTCGTCTGGGACACGGCCATGGCCTACTACGCCCTTGAACGCCTGGAAAAGCACCCCCGGGCCGTCATGGTCGTCCTGGCCGGGGCCATCCATGCCTGGCGCCCTGGAATTCCCACCAGGGTGCAAATCCAAGCCCCGGGCACGCCACAACGGGTCATTCTTCCGGAGACCAGAGAGATCGACCGGGATTCGGTCTCCCTCCAGGACTGCGACTACCTCTTCTTCCCCCGCTAAGCGGCATCTCCTGTCTGCTTCTCTCAATTGCTCTTGAAAGAGGGGCTTGGATCACATCACGGATCTCTCTTCCTCAGGTTCCCGCGCAGTTTAATCCATACGCAAGGCCGAAGCGTGTTTTCCATACATGAGGGCTTGGCCTTGGGTGAAGCAACGCAGTCCCCCCTTCGCACAAGGCTACGGAGGGCAGGCCAGCGGGGATTTTTCAACATCTTTTCTCTTTGCAGGCCGTTCAAAAACCACGCTGGCAACCCAGGCTCCGCATAAGCTCCGCCGTGGCAATGGGCGCTTCTCCAAGGGCAAGGCCGAAGCGTATTTCCCATACGTGAGGGTTTGCCCTTGGAGATGCAATCACGCGCCCCGCGTGACCAGCGGGGATTTTTCAACGGCCTGCCAAAGTTCATCAAACTGTCACTGCTGCGTCATGCAGTGCCACCCCACTGTCATGTGCGGGGCATAGATGATGATACATTTACCAGAGGGGAGACTGAGCCGTTCCCCATGCCAGGAGGACCGGGCAGCAACAACAAGGAGGTCCCATGGCCCTTCGCATCAGCAGCTCAATGACCGCGCGACGAAGAATCACCCGCCGGCTGACGACTTTCCGGCGACCCTTGCGCAGCCTCAGCACCAACAGGGGGGCACAGGGGGTTGGTTCCCCTGGATGCCGCATTGCGACCGCAGAACCAGGAGGTCTGACTCATGGATGAGCCAACGCTCTGTGCCGACCTGCACGTGCACTCCAGACACTCGACCCGACCCTCTCAGTGGATCCTCCAGAAGCTCGGCTGCCCGGAGAGTTTCACCGAACCCAGTGCCATCTACTCCCTGGCCAGGGCCAGGGGCATGGACCTGGTGACCATCACCGACCACAACACCCTGGCCGGAAGCCTCGAGATCGCCAACCTCCCGGGGACCTTCCTCAGTGAGGAGATCACCACCTACTTCCCCGAGGACCGCTGCAAGCTGCATGTCCTGGCCCTGGGCATCACCGAAGAGCAGCACCGCGACATCTCAAAGCTGCGCGCCAATGTTTTCGAGCTGGTCCCTTTTCTGCGGGCAGCGAACATCGTCCATGTCCTGGCCCACCCCCTGTTCGCCATCAACGACCGCCTGACCATGGAGCACTTCGAGCAGACCCTTTTGCTGTTCAAGCACTTTGAGTGCAACGGCACCCGTGACGACTTTCAGAACCAGACCTTGGCGGCGATACTGGACAGCTTGCGCAGGGAGGACATCGAACGGCTGGCGGACAAGCACGGGATTGCTCCCGACTTCGACCGCCCCTGGGAGAAGGTCCTGACAGGGGGGTCGGACGATCACTCGTCGCTGAATGTGGCCCGGGTCTTCACCAGGGTTGCGGGAGTCCGGACCGCAAAGGAGTTTTTGAGCGGACTGGCCGCGGGCAGCACAACCGTCCAGGGGCGGGCCGCAACACCCAGGTCAATGGGACACAACCTCTACTCCATTGCCTACCAGTTCTGTAAATCAAAGTTCAGGCTGGAACGGTTCTCGGGCAAGGACCACGGGCTCAGGTTCGCCGATGCCATTCTCACCCCCAACGGCCAGGTCCCCGGGGTGTTCTGCCGGCTGCAGGGTATGCTGTACCGAAGCCCCGCTATTTTCAAGGCCCGGCCGCGCTCGCTGCAGGACATCATGATGCAGGAGGCCCGGGCCATAGTGGACACCACCCCTCACCTCCAGGCGTACATCCGGGGCAAGCGGGCCGAGCCCTGGATCATGGAGGAGGACTGGTTCTCCTTTGTCGACCGGGCTTCCGAGCGGGTTGTCAGCCACTGTGCCGACACCATCCTGGACAGCTTCTCCGGGGCCAGGCTCTTCGATATCTTTCAGACCATGGGTTCGGCGGGCTCCCTCTACACCCTGCTGGCCCCCTATTTCGTTGCCTACAAGCTGTTCACCAAGGACAGACGGTTCACAAAACAATGCCGCCGCACCTTCTGCGGCCAGGATGGCACCGGGGAACCCGACCGGCTCACCATCGGACACTTCACCGACACCTTCCACGAGTTCAACGGCGTGGCCCGCACCCTGCAGATGCAGGTAGCCATCGCCGGGCAGAGCAACAAGCGCTACAACGTCATCACCTGCGGTCCCGGCGCCAGGATAAACGGGGTGGACGGGGTGGTCACCTTCGAGCCCACCGGATGCTTCGAGCTGCCCTACTGCCCGGACATGAAGCTCTTCTACCCCCCGGTGCTGCGGATGCTCGACTACTGTTTCGACCGAGGCTTCACCCATATCCACTCCGCCACCCCGGGCCCCATGGGTCTGGCCGCCCTGGTCATCGCCCGCATCCTGCAGATCCCCATCCACGGCTCCTACCACGCCGCTTTTCCCCAGTACGCCGGAGAGCTTACAGGCGATGTCTCCCTGGAGGAGGCCGCCTGGAAGTACATGACCTGGTACTACAACCAGATGGACAGCGTGAACGTGCCCTCCAGGGCCTGCGCCCGGGAGCTGCAGGGACACGGCATCGACCCCGGCAGGATCCGCGTCTGCCCCCAGGGTATCGACACCGTGAAATTCCACCCCTCCCGGCGCAACGGCTACCTGAACAAGCGTTACAACGTTCCTGCGGGATCGACGACCTTGCTCTACGTGGGACGGGTCTCCCGCGAGCTGCACCTGCCGGTGTTGCTCCAGGCCTTTAAAAACCTTTCCCGGCAGGATGGGTCCCTGCACCTGGTGGTGACGGGGGAGGGGCCTTACCTGGGGGAGATGGAGCAGGAGTTGTCGGGCTTCCCTGCCACCTTCACGGGCAGGATCCAGGGCGAGGAGCTGGCCATGGCCTATGCCTCGAGCGACATCTTTGTCTTCCCGGCCGCCAACGAAACCTTTGGCACCCCCGTGCTGGAGGCCCAGGCATCCGGCCTGCCCGCCGTGGTCTCAAGCAGCGGCGTGGGCCATGAGCACATAATCCCCGGCGAGACAGGCCTGGTTTTCGCCGCCAATGACCCGCGCTCCCTGGAACAGACCCTGGCCAGGCTCATCAACGACGCCCCGTTGTTGAAGGCCATGCGTACAAACGCACCCAAGCACATGGAGAACCGCTCCTTCGAGGCGGCCTTCCTCAAGACCTGGGACGACTACCGCAGCTGCGAGCTGTCCTCCGGCATGAAAGTGGCTGTCTGACACGCTTGAACCACCCAGGCACTTCCCACAACTTCACGAATACGCGAAATTACGCAAAAAATGCAGGAGACATGTCCACTGTATTTCTGTTGCTTCTGATTGGTTGGTAAATTCAAGGGCTGCCTTTGGCCGCTCAGGCCTTGCCCCCGGTCATGGCCTCGAAACCGGAAATGATGTCGATCAGCTCCTCGGTGATGGAGGTCTGGCGCTCCTGATTGTAGTCCATGACCAGCTTGTCGAGCATTTCCTCGATATTGCGCTCCGCAGCCTGCATGGAGGTCAGCCGGGCGGCGTTCTCTCCCGCCAGGGACATGGCAAAGGCTGAAAACAGCCCGGCGAAAATGTACTGGCGCATCACTGCCGAGAGCATCTCCCTCCATTCTCCGGAATGGTCGGGGATCTGACGCGTGGGCCACTCCTTTTTGGCGATGCGCTCCAGCCAGCTGGGATCCGGGGGGAGCAGACGCCTGGTGGACGGCGCAAAGGGGGCCCGCTTGGCCGTCCGGTTGT
>CAZUBS010000103.1:0-6681 GCA_964618595.1 uncultured Desulfohalobiaceae bacterium | reverse complement strand
GATAGGACGGATAGGACCGATAGGACCGATGGGACGGATGGGACCCCCCCAAGAAGATAGGACTATGGGACGATAGGGTGGCTTGGTTCTTCGCCGGTCCTATCGGTCCTATCGGTCCTATTGCCTTTCAGCCGGCGACTTCTTCTTGACACCCCAATGCAACTCTGTTGCATTAGACACTACACACCAACACCTACCGGAGAACTCCCATGCGCCGTTGCATACTCCTGGCCTGTGCCTTGGCCCTGCTTTTTGCCTCCGCGTCCCTGGCCGCCCCGGTCAAGGTCTTTGTCAGCATCCCCCCCCAGAAGACCTTTGTCGAACGCATCGGGGGGGAGTACGTGGACGTGGAGTTCCTGGTGCCGCCCGGGGCCAGCCCGGCCACTTATGAGCCCCGGCCCCGGCAGATGGCCGGCCTGACTGAAGCCTCGCTCTACTTTGCCATTGGGGTCCCGTTCGAACGGACCTGGCTGGACCGCATCGCCGCGGCCAATCCGGCCATGGACATCGTGCACACCGAGGATACGGTCGAGCGCATGCCCATGCAGGCCCACGGTCATCACGAGCCTGAGGAGGAAGAGCTCCACCACGACCGCGGCATCCCGGACCCGCACATCTGGCTCGCCCCGCCCCTGGTCAAGACCCAGGCCCGGGTCATCATGGAGGCCTTGTCCCGGCTGGACCCGGCCAACTCCGGCCACTACTCCGCCCAGTACGAGCTGTTCACCGGCGAGCTCGACACCCTGGACCGCAGGCTGCGCGAGATCCTGACCCCGGTGCGGGGCAAGGCCTTCATGGTCTTCCACCCCTCCTGGGGCTACTTTGCCCGGACCTACGGCCTCGACCAGGTTGCCATCGAGGTCTCCGGGGGTGAACCAAGCCCGCGGGAAATGACCGATCTGATCGATTTTGCCCGCCGGCAGGGCATCCGGACCATCTTTGTCCAGCCCCAGTTTTCGAGGGCCAGCGCCGAATCCATAGCCCGGGCCATCCAGGCCCAGGTGGTAGTGGCCGATCCCCTGGCTGAAGACTGGTCGGACAACCTGCTGCGAATCGCCCGGGAAATGCGTGAAGCCCTGGACGCACAGGGGGAATGAACATGATGGATGCGCAGGTTCCCGTCATCGACATTCGGGGACTGGACTTTTCCTACAATGGCCAACCCGTGCTGGAGGGGGTCGACCTCCAGGTCCCCCAGGGAGAGTTCCTGGGCATCATCGGACCCAACGGCGGCGGCAAGACCACCCTTGCCAAGCTGGTGCTGGGACTGCTCACTCCCGATTCCGGGACCATCCGCGTTTTTGGCCGTCCCCCGAAGGATGCAGCCCGCCGCATCGGCTACGTGCCCCAGCACCTGCACATCAGGCCGGACTTCCCCATCGCGGTCTTGGACATCGTGCTCATGGGCAGGCTCAACGAGGGCACCAAGAGACGCTGGAACTATTCCGCCAAGGACCAAAAACGCGCCCTGGAGTCTCTGGAACGGGTCGGCCTGGAACGCTCCGGACATCTCCACATCAGCCAGCTTTCCGGGGGGCAGCGCCAGCGGGTCCTCATCGCCCGGGCCCTGGTCGGAGACCCAGACCTGCTCATCCTTGACGAGCCCACCTCCAACATCGACCCCCGGGGAAAGTTCTGCTTTTTCCAGTTCCTGGAAGATCTCCAGCGGGACATCACCATCTGCATCGTCAGCCACGACATGAGCATCCTGGCCTCCAGGCTGACCAGCCTGGCCTGTGTCAACCGGCGGCTGGCCTACAGCCACAAACCCGAGCTCACCGAGGAGATGATCACCCTGCTCTACGGCTCCCACGACCCCCACTCCTGTCCGGCCGGGGCCTACATCAAGGATCGCACGGGCAAGCTTCCCGAGGTGACTGCATGGCTGAGCTGATCCAGGTGCTGGCCCTTCCTTTCATGCAGCACGCCCTGCTGGCCGCCCTGCTGTCCAGCCTGGCCTGCGGCATGATCGGCTCCCTGGTGGTGGTCAACCGGCTGGTGTTCATGTCCGGAGGCATTGCCCACGCCGCCTACGGGGGCGTGGGGCTGGCCTTTTTTCTGGGCCTGCCGGTCCTGCCCTGCACCGTGGGCTTTACCCTGGGGGCTTCCCTGCTCATGGGCGTCCTGACCCTCAAACACCAGGAGCGCACCGACACCCTGATCGGCGTGCTCTGGGCCGCGGGCATGGCCTTGGGGATCATCCTGCTCGACCTCACCCCCGGATACAACGTGGACCTGATGAGCTACTTGTTCGGCAGCCTGCTTGCCGTGCCCGGGTCCGACCTGTGGCTCATGGGCGGGCTGGTGCTCCTGGTGCTGGCCTGTGTGAGTTGGTTCTACCGGGACCTGCAGGCCTTTTCCTTTGATCGCGAGTTCGCCGCCACCAGGGGGATTCCCGTTACCTTGCTGCATTTTTTGCTGCTGGCCATGGTGGCCCTGTCCGTAGTCATGATCATCCGCGTGGTGGGACTGATCCTGGTCATCGCCCTGCTGACCATACCAGCGCACCTGGCCGAACGCCTGACCACTTCCCTGGCCTCCATGATGCTCATGGCCTCGGGTCTGAGCGCCCTGTTCTGCCTGAGCGGGCTTTTCCTGGCCTACCTGTTCGACCTCACCTCGGGAGCCTCGATCATTGCCGTGGCCACCACGGTCTTCCTGGCGGTCCTGGGATTGGGCATGCAGAGGGGGCGGCCCGGCCGGGCCTGAACCACCGTGGCCGACCAGGACGCCAGAGAGCTGCTCGGGAAAGCCGGAATCGAGCCCACGGCCTGCCGGCTGCGGGTATTGAAGGCCATTGCCGCCAGCCCCGCCCCCTTGCAGGCCCAGGAGATCCTGGACATCTTCCCACCGGAGCGGGCCATGAACCGGGTCACCCTCTACCGCATCCTGGACCTGCTGGTGGAAAAAGAACTGGTCTGGCGCCACAGCGGCGGGGACCGGGTCTTCCGCTACTGCCTGGCCGACCGGTCCCATGGCGTGCGCTGCCACTTCTACTGCACCTCCTGCCGGGAGATGCGCTGCCTTCGCGGGTCACAGGTCCCGGACGAGGTGGCCAGGCTCAAACGGGAAGGGGAGCTCGAGGTGCACAGCGTGGAGATCCGCCTGGACGGCGTGTGCGAGGAATGCCGGGGGGGATGATGGGATTGCAGCGGACCGATCCAACGGATCAGTCCGATGCCCCCACCCTTGCCTTCAAGCGCATGATGCGCTCGTAGGACTGGCTGATCCGCTCCCGCGGCACCCGCTCCTCCCGCACCAGCTTCTTCAGCATGGCGTGGGCCCTGCGGGCCATGTTGGGGTCGTACTCCAGGTTGTTGCCGAAGAGCAGGATGTCCGCCCCGGCGTTCACGGCCAGCTCCATGGCCTGCTCCATGCCGTAGTGGCGGCTGATGGCCCCCATCTGCAGGTCGTCGGTGACCACCACCCCGTCAAAGCCCAGGGCGCCTCGCAGCAGGCCGTTGATGGTCTTTCGCGACAGGGTGGCGGGGTGCAGCGGGTCCAGGCGGCTGTTGAAGAGGTGGCCGGTCATGACCATGTCGCACTTTCCTGAGCGGATCAGGGCGGCAAAGGGCTCCAGCTCCTCCCGCGACCAGGTGGCGCTGACATCGGTGAAGCCCTGGTGGGAGTCGGCCAGGCTGCTGCCATGGCCCGGGAAATGCTTGACGCAGGCCAGGACCCCTCCCTGATGGAGCCCCTGCACAAAGGCCAGCCCATGGGCCGCCACCCGTTTCGGGTCGCGGCCGAAGCTGCGCTCCAGCTTGCCGATGACCGGGCTGTCCGGGTTGACGTTCAGATCCAGGACCGGAGCAAAGTCCAGGTTGATTCCCAGCTCCGCCATGGTCCGGGCCATTGCCGCCGCCAGCTGCTCTGTCCTCTGCGACCGGCCCTTGCCCATTTCCGCGGCAGAGGGCAGCGGCGCGAAACCATACTCGGGCTTGAGGCGGGTGACCCGCCCCCCTTCCTGGTCCACGGCGATGAGCAGAGGGGTTCCTGCCCTGGACTGGAGCCGGCGTGTCAGCCGGCGCACCTGCTCAGGGCTGTGGATGTTCCGCCCCGGCTTTTTGAGCTCCACATCGTAGTCGAACAGGATCACCCCCCCGATGTTCAGCCGCCCCAGGTCCCGCGCCAGACTCGAACCCTGTTCCAACGTCTGCCCCCTGAAGCCGACCAGGAGCATCTGGCCGATCTCCCTGTCCAGCCGCTGGTCCAGGTCACTGTCCCACCAGGCCGGTTCCTGCCGCCCCCCGCAGGACAGCAGTGCGAGGAGCAAACAAAGGACGGGCAGGCGCAGAAAGCAGTGGCTGGGCATGGCTGGTGTCTCTGGGGTTGGAGGAGAGGAGTGGGGCGGGGCATCGGACGGATCGTTCCGATGCCTGCCTGATTTTGTCATTTGTCCTTTGCCCGATTCTGTTGCACAGTACTGTCTTGAGAAATTTCTCTTTGTCAGTTTGTAAACTCCGGCCCCGTTGTTCGGCAACCCCGCAGCAAAAGGTTTCTCATGCTCCGACCCGGACCGACATTTCATACCGACGGCTCCTGCACCTTCACTGTCTGGGCGCCCCTGCGCAACAAAGTCTCCCTCAAGATACTGACTCCAGAGGAGCGCATTCTGCCCCTGGAGCGCGGCCCCCGGGGATACTGGAGGCTCACCTGTGAGGACCTGGACCCGGCGACGCGTTACCTCCTGGGCCTGGACGGGGAGACCGAACGTCCCGACCCCGCCTCGCACTTCCAGCCGGACGGGGTGCACCAGCCCTCCCGGGTGGTGGACCACCTGTCCTATGAGTGGGCCTGCCCCCACTGGCGGCACGTCCCCCTGCAGGAGATGGTGCTCTACGAGCTGCACGTGGGGGCCTTCTCCCCTGAGGGAACCTTCCGGGCCGTCATCCAGCGCCTGGACGAGCTGTGCGACCTGGGGGTGAACACCCTGAGCCTGATGCCGGTGGCCCAGTTCCCGGGATCCCGCAACTGGGGCTACGACGGGGTCCACCCCTATGCCGTGCAGAACTCCTACGGGGGCCCCGAAGGGCTCAAGGCCCTGGTAGACGCCTGCCACCAGCGCACCATGAACGTGGTGCTCGACGTGGTCTACAACCACCTGGGGCCCGAGGGCAACTACCTGCACGACTTCGGCCCCTACTTCACCGACCGCTACCGCACGCCCTGGGGCGAGGCCGTCAACTTCGACGGCCCCCACAGCGACGGGGTGCGAGGGTTCTTCATCTGCAACGCCCTGCACTGGTTCGGGCACTACCGTCTGGACGGGCTGCGCCTGGACGCTGTGCACGCCATCTTCGACCACAGCGCAGACCACTTCCTGCACCAGCTGGCCCGAGAGACAGCCCTGCTGGAAAAACGGCTCGGGCGGGGCTGCCTGCTCATCGCGGAGAGCGACCGCAACGACTCCAGGCTCATCCGGCCACCCGAGACGGGCGGCTTCGGTCTAAACGCCCAGTGGTCCGACGATTTCCACCACGCCCTGCACACCCTGCTCACCAGGGAGGACCAGGGTTACTACCAGGACTTCGGGCAAGTCAGCCACCTGGCCGCAGCCCATGAGGAACGCTATGTCTACCACGGCGGCTACTCCCCCTTCAGACAACGCCGGCACGGCAACGACGCCTCGGACCTGCCCGGGCACCGTTTCGTGGTCTGCGCCCAGAACCACGACCAGGTCGGCAACCGCATGCTCGGGGAGCGCCTGTCCGGGCTGATCCCCTTTCCCGGGCTGAAGCTTTCCACTGCCTGCGTCCTGCTCTCCCCCTTCGTGCCCATGCTCTTCATGGGCGAGGAGTATGGGGAAGAGGCCCCGTTTCTCTACTTTGTCAGCCACGGCGACCCTGACCTGGTCGAGGCGGTGCGCCAGGGCCGCGCTGCCGAGTTCAGCTCCTTCGACTGGCAAGGGGAACCCCCCGATCCCCAGAGCGAGTCCACTTTTTTGCGCAGCCGGCTGAACTGGTCCCTGCGAGGCCGGGGGCGCCACGCCGAGCTGCTGGCATGGACCCGGGAGCTGCTCCGGCTGCGCCGGGAGCTGTACCCCCTTTCCCGTGACCCGGGAGACCCGGTCCAGGCCAGGGCCATGGACCATCGGGGCATCCTGACTGTGACCAGGACCCGGGGCAGCCGGCCCTTCCTGGCCCTGATGCACTTCAGCAGCTCTGCCGGGCAGCTTGACTTCGATCCCCCAACCGGTCAATGGGTCAAGCGGCTCGACTCCGAAGACGAAACATGGGGAGGGCACGGCCGCTCCCTGCCCGGGATCCTCGACGGTCCCGGCCCCCTCACGCTGCCCCCCCTCAGCTACACGCTCTATACAGCCAAGGACAAACAATGAAACGATACATCTGCATCCACGGTCACTTCTACCAGCCCCCCCGGGAGAACCCCTGGCTGGAGGAGGTCGAGCTCCAGGACTCGGCCCATCCCTTCCACGACTGGAACGCGCGCATCACCGCGGAGTGCTACGCACCCAACGCGGCCTCGCGTATCCTGGACGGCGAGAACCGGATCCTGGACATCATCAACAACTACGCCCACATCAGCTTCAACTTCGGGCCCACCCTGCTCTCCTGGATGGAACGCAACCAGCCCGGTGCCTACGCCTCCATCATCGAGGCCGACCGTCAGAGCCGGAAACGCTTCTCCGGCCACGGGGCGGCCCTGGCCCAGGTCTACAAC
>CAZUBS010000102.1:0-6732 GCA_964618595.1 uncultured Desulfohalobiaceae bacterium | reverse complement strand
GTCTTGGACATGGTTTTCTTCAGAGTTGCAGTGGTGCACGGGCACAGCTCGGCTGGAGCACTCCGGCAGTGGGGGCAGGATCTCTTCCCGAATGCCGGGATGCAAACAAATATTGTTCTTTACTGGATAAATCAAGCCGGAGAGACCGGCTTGAAGGCCGCAGCTGGTTGCAGTTTCGAACGGGAGATCATCCCCTGCTGCCGCCTGGAAGTGATCCGGAGAGACCGATCCGGTGGATCAGGAAACGGTCACTCTTAAGCCCGGGCCACGCCCAGCACCCCTCGTGTCCAGGTCCGAGGACCAGGTGCGCACAGGACGCGGCCCCCTCGACCTTTCCGGTGGGTACATACAGTGCGTCGTAGCGGCAATCCAGACATCCTTTCCAGGTCCCTTCCCGCCGGATCCAGCTCTGGGGCACGCCCTCGGCGGGCCCATTCCAGCACTCTATCGCAAGGTCAGGATGCGCCCAGAAAACCGCCCCGATGTCCAGGGGATCGTCTTCATCCCACCAGAGTCCCACGCGCAGGCTCAGTCCGGGAAGCAGCATGACCCGCCCCCCGGAAACGAGCTGTTGCATGTCAGCAGCCATAGCCTCCGGGGATTCGCCCATGGAAACCATGCGCACGTCGCACCCGGCTGCAGCTGTTTCGCAGAAAAGTCTATCCCTTGCAGCCGTGTCGGCCCGGAACACGCACTCACACCCCGCCAGCTCAAGGGCGGTCAGCAACGGTTCTTCACGGTCCGGCTGGTCAACCGGCAGCACCACTGCCAGCTCCTCGACCCCGGCCGCCACCGCCGGAAGGACCGACGCCAGGAGTCTGGCTGGAGAACGAACCCCGGGCGCCAGGGCCAGGATCAGGCCCTCGGCGGGGCTGCTGCGCCTGAAAACCGTAAACCCCTGGCGGTAGTCCAGCCTGCTGGCAACACGCTGCAGGTCACCCGTTTCGATCCAGGACAGGTGGCGGGCAATGCATGTCTTGAGCAGGGCCCGACGGCTGTCAGCCACTGCAGCATAGGCCAGAGAGAAGTCCTGGTCAGCGACCTTGCGGGGTTCGAGCCATCGAGGGATGGTCAGCGGCATGCGTTTCCCCGTGGCAGGGTTGCGGGTGTCCGTTCAAGACCATGTCCGGCCAAAATCGGGACACACCATTACAGCCAGTTGAAAAACCTGGACCAGTGTCCCTGGATGTCCCTGCGGTCCTCCTCGGACTGGTTCCTGAGGTGGAGGTAGTAGGCAACCTGGCTGCGCCCTATGGCGTAATCCAGGATGTCCGGAAGCTCGGGGAAGTTGTCGATGATGTACTCATAGCGTTTCCAGGCCGCGCCGTAATTCTCCGTTCGCCAGTAGAAATCAGCCACATAGATTTCGTGCTCGGCTATCAGCCTGCGGCACTTCTTGACGTAGTCATCAGCCAGCACGGCATATTCTGAATCCGGAAAGGAGTCGCTGACCCTGTGAAAGTACTGGATGGCCTCACGGATGTTGTCCTGAGGGCGGTCGATGGATGTGAACTGCTCGTAGCTGGCAACCCCTATTCGGAACAGGACATAGGGGATGGCCTCGTGGCCGGGGTGGATGGCCTCGAACTCCTTGTAGGCGGTGACCGCTGCCGAGTAGTTTTCGTTCAGGAAGTAGGCGTCGGCCAGCCCCAGCTCGGCCATCGTAGCAAAGGGGCTGAACGGGTAGCGGTCCTTGAGGGTCTCGAAGGCCTTGACGGCCTTTTTATACTGCTTGTCCTCCATGGCCTGGGTCCCTGCCTCGGCAAGCTCCCTGGCCGTGTCCTGGGGTGGCGTGAGGAAGAAGTAATCTATCGCCCCGCAACCGCTCAGCAAAAAGAGCAGCAGGCTGCCGGCCAGGACCTGGCGCCACAAGTTGAAACGGGGCATGTGCATAGCTGGTCTACCGCCTTGTGTGCACCCGGACCGCAAGTTCGTCCCGGGCTGAGTCGTCAGTGTCAAAAAAATCAGAGCCCCGCCTGAGCGCGGGGTACTCTACGCAGCAGCTTGGCCTGGAAAAAGGGAAAAAACGCCCCATTTATCCTGGTCATGTCACAGGAGCAGGGAGCTGCTCCGGAAGAAATGCCGCACAAACGGGGAGTTTTGCTTTTCTCCGACGAGCTGTGGCCCTGTTACTAAAACCCTTACAGGGCCTTTTCACTGATCAGTTCTTTGATGCTGGCCTTGGAGACAGCCCCTGTGACCTGATCGACCACCTCACCACCCTTGAACAGGATCAGGGTCGGGATAGCCCGGATACCGAACTTGCTGGGGCTGTTGGGGTTTTCGTCCACGTTCATTTTGGCAACCTTGACCTGGCCTGCGTACTCCTTGGCCAGTTCCTCGACAACCGGGGCAATAGCCCTGCAGGGGCCGCACCAGGGGGCCCAGAAGTCCACCAGTACCGGCAGGTCGCATTGCAGGACTTCTGATTCGAAATTGCTGTCTGTAACCGCAACAGGCATACCGTGCTCCTTGATTGGGTTTACGGTCGTGTTCACAACGGCGCCCCGGTGTCAAATTCCAGGGTGTCTCAACGACAAATTCATAAGGCTGACCACTTGCTCCTGTCAACCTGAAGACAGGGGCCCGGTCTGGAATATCCCCTGTCTGCGCGTAAAGTCCATGGGCACAGGGCGGCCCCGGGGCACGGCATCGACCCCCATGTCGTGCGACCATCCCCTTTGGTAGAGCAGCTCACCGCAGTAGGCCACCATGCTGCCGTTGTCCGTGCACAGCCCCGGGCTGGGAATGAGCAGCTGCAGACCGGCTTCCGCTGCCAGCTCCGCCATGAGCCTTCGTACCATGCTGTTGGCGGCTACGCCACCCGCCACTGTCAGGGCCTTGACCTGAGGATGCGCGTCGAGCGCTCTCCGGGTCTTGATCTGCAGGGTCGAAGCCACCGCCCAGTTGAAGGAGGAGCAGACCCTGCAGAGCTCCTGGTGCTTGGCCCCTTCCTCAAGGACACGCTCCTTGTCCACCATGCTGGGAAAGCGCAGCCCCGGGTTGGCGGCAACATGGTTGGCCACTGCCGTCTTGAGCCCGCTGAAGCTGAAGTCCAGGTTGCGGTTGTTCAGATAGGGGCGGGGGAACATGTCCGTGTCGGGTGCGCTCAGCATGGCCAGCTGATCGATGTGCCTCCCCCCGGGGTAGGGGAGGTTGAGCAGCTTGGCCACCTTGTCAAAAGCTTCCCCGGCTGCATCGTCCAGGGTCCTGCCGACTGTTTCCAGGGCATCGGGCCGGTGCATGAGGGTGAGGTGGGTGTGGCCCCCTGAAACCAGCAGCCCAAGAGCAGGGAACCGGAGCTCCTGCTCCAGCCCCGGTGCCAGCAGGTGGGCCCAGAGGTGATTGACCCCGATCAGCCCGGCGCCGGTGGAAAGGGCCAGCCCCTTGGCAAACCCCAGGCCCACGAGCAGGCTGCCCAGCAGCCCGGGGCCACGGGCCACGGCAATGGCGTCCAGCTCCCCGGGGGTGCGCCCGCTTTCCGAAAACAGGTCGTCGAACAGTCTGGGCAGGATCCGCAGGTGCTCCCTGGAGGCCAGCTCCGGCACCACCCCCCCGAAAACCGCGTGGAGGTCTTCCTGCGAGGCCAGCTTTGAAGACACCACCCGGCCGTCCTCCAGCAATGCCAGCCCTGTTTCGTCGCAGGATGTCTCGATGCCCAGAGTGAGCATCACCGACCTTTGCCGTAGATTTCCCTGACCTTGCGTATGTCCTTGCTGGACCCGATGAACAGCGGCACCCTCTGGTGCAGCTCCTGCGGCTCGATGTCCATGATTGGGTTCACACCATCGGTGGCCATGCCCCCGGCCTGCTCGATGACCATGGCCAGCGGGGCGGCCTCGCACATCAGCCGCAGCTTGCCGGAAGGCTTTCGGGGGTCGCGGTGGTCCATCGGGTACATGAAGATGCCGCCCTTGAGCAGGTTGCGGTGAAAGTCCGCCACAAGGGAACCGATGTAGCGCAGGGTCAAAGGCTTGCCCAGTTCATTGTCCGGGGACTTGAAGTACCGGACCACCTCTTTGGTGCTCTCATCCCAGTAATGCCAGTAGGACTCGTTGACCGAATATATCTTGCCCTGCTCCGGAGTCTTGATGTTTGGATGGCTGAGCAGGAACTCCCCAACGCTCGGGTCCAGAGTGAAGCCGTGCACACCGTCGCCGGTGGTGTAGACCATCATGGTGGACGAGCCATAGATGAAGTAGCCCGCGGCAACCTGCTCCGACCCCTTCTTGAGCACCTCGGACAGGCAGACCTCCCCCTTCAGCTCCTTGGTGGTTCTGTGAATGGAAAATATGGTTCCGATGCTGACGTTGACATCGATGTTGGAGGAGCCGTCCAGGGGATCGAAGATGAGGATATAATCCCCCTTGGGAAAACGGTTCGGTATCTGGATGATGTCAGCCATCTCCTCAGAGGCCATGGCGCAGATCAGACCCGAACGTTCCATGCGGTGGATGATCACCAGGTTGGCGAACTCGTCCAGCTTCTGGACATTTTCCCCCTGGACATTGACCTGCCCGGTCTTTCCCAGCGCATCGACAAGCCCTGCCTTGGTGACCTCCCTGGAGATGATCTTGGCAGCCAGGATCAGGTCGTTGAGCAGCCTGGTGAAGCTGCCCGTGGCCATGGGGGAGGCTTTCTGGTGCAGGAGAAGATGCTCGGTCACGGTGATCTGACGCATCGTCCCCCGCTGTGTGCTTTTCTTGCGCGCATCGCTCGCGTCCCCGGAGCACTTGCTCATCAATCTACTCCTCGCCCGTGCATTTGACCGCATAGATAAGCGGTTTCTCTCCAATATACCGAGTCAGCCACAGAAAAGATCCATTGTCCAGCTCAAGCCTTCCCTGGACCTTGTCTTTGAGCAGGCCGTCCCAGTCCCTGGACAGGATCTCCGTTTCCAGATCGCTGTGCCGCCCCGTCCAGAGCATGGATCCGGGTGAGAAGGCCACCATGCTCTGCGGATTTGGCGACAGGCCGGCCAGGCTCCTGAAATCGAAGTGGCTGACGATCAGTCCCTGCCATTCATTGTCCTTGAAGAACGGGCTGACCAGAACGAACTCCGGCCCCAGGTCGTTCTCCTGCAGAAACCAGTGGATGGTGCCATGGGTCCAGTCGATGTCCTGATCGAGGATCAGTTGAAGGTCCGGGGACTTGATGGATGCCGACGGGCGCCTGGCAAGGACCTCCCCCCGGGAGTCCGTGACCATGACGCCGTTGAGCCAGGTGAACTGATCCAGGACCATGCGCATCCAGTTCTCGGGCGGGTAGGTGTCCTTGTCGAACTGGACACGCACCAGCCTGCCGAGCTCCGAGTCAACCGGCATGAAGGTGCGGGCGGCCGTGAACTCGTCGCTGCTGCAGCCGACACCCTGCTCCAGATCCACGCTCGGGTCCCTGTTGATGTACTTCTTGTAGGCGCCTGTGGTGACCTCCAGGCTCCTGTCCACGGTCTTGTTCACGGACGAGCAACCCGGCAGCTGTGTCCCGAACAGGACTGTGCACAGCAGCAAAGCTAGCCAATGGTGCATAGACTCTTTCACTCCAATGTTCTCAGGGCTGTCCCTGTTTGTGTTTCGGAAAAGACCACCCGGCAACAGCTCCCCGGCCCGGCACCGGGCACACAACGGCAGTGGAACTGCACCCGGACAGGGGTAACGCAGGGCTTGTTTCCAACCTGATTGACGCCGTTGCCTTCGACCCCGCCCGAGTTCTTTCGGACCAGGATCTGAGTGATCACGCCCCTGAGGAAGCCCTGTTTTCGAGCCGCTGGGCAAGCTTTTCCAGAGTGCGCAGGAGCTTCTTCTCCCTGGAGTCGGAAAGCGTGCTTCGCAATGCGTTCACAGCGTCCTCGATCTCCTGCCGGCGGGATTCGTCAACGGAGGAATCCTCCAGGATCTCCTGGTAGATTTCCATGGCCTGGGAATAATCTCCCTGCTCCACCAGGATGTCTGCCATGGTCTTGGTTCGAATGGTTGCCTCGCCGGGCTCCTCCTGCCCCACATCCTCCGCTTGCGCCTGCACATCCCCTTCGGCTTCGGCACCTTGCACGGGTGATGGGGTGGCAGGTGGCTCCAGATCATCCGGGGAGAGCTCCTCGCCCTGCTGCTCCCCTTCGGAGACAGATCCTTCCTGCTTAAGCGATGCCTCGGCGTCATCCGGATGGATCTCCTCCACCCCTTCCCCGGGCAGATCGGCCGCCTGCTCCAGTGGGGGCTGTGAGGCATCCTGGTCCGAGGAAGAAGGCTCGTCTGCCTCGGGTTCCTCCCCGGTCACCTCCGGTTCAAGGCTTTTTTTTTGCGTCTTTCCGGGTATGAGCTGACGCATGCCCTGCTCGATGAGGCCGGCCCATGATACCTGGTCACCCTTGAAGAAGGAAGCCAGAAAAAAGGCGGCCAGGGCGGCGTCCTCCTTGCCCGAACCGTTCAGCTTCTCCGCCCAGGCAGCCCACAGGTCAGGCACCTCTTCGAGCACGGCGGTCACCCGGTCCAGCTCGGCCAGGGCCAGTTCCTCATCACCTGCTTCCAGCAACAGGCTGACCAGCATGCAGTTGGCACGGAGATGGTCTGGATGGACGTCGAGACCCCGCCGCAGCACGTCAATGGCCTTCTCTGAGTCGCCCTGTCCGACGTGGAGCTTTGCCAGGCTGTAAAACAGGGTGGATCGGGGATCCGCAGCAAGCGCTTCCTCAAAAAACTTGATCTTGCCTTCCATCACAGACGCCCCTTGGCTCAT
>CAZUBS010000101.1:0-6763 GCA_964618595.1 uncultured Desulfohalobiaceae bacterium | reverse complement strand
GTCCAGAGCCGCGACCCCCACGAGATCGACGCCACCGGGGCCTGGTTGCTGCGACGGAAGGAGGCTGACCGGGCCCTGGTGGAGAGTATCCGGCAGGTGGGGCAACTGGCGCCGGCGCTGGTGGCCCGGGAAGGGGGGCGGGACAGGCTGGTGGCCGGGACGGCCCGGCTGGACGCGGCCCGGCAGCTGGGGGTGCCGGTCCGGATCCGGCTGGTGGAGGCCGGGGATAGGGAGAAAGGCGTGCTGTTTGTGGCGGACAATGCGGGGCAGGCCCCGGGTGAGGCGCTGCTGGTCCGATGCGGGCGCTTTTTTTTCGGCTTGATGCTGGCGGCGGATATGGAATCCAGCGTCCTGCCCCTGCTGGGACTGGATCCCCGCTCCAGGCCCTGGCGCCTGGCCAGGCAGTGGACTGCGCTGCCCAAGGACTGGGACGTTCCCCTGTTTGAGCAGCGGCTTCCTCTGGCAGCGGCCCCGGTGCTTGTCAGGTTCACTGCGCAGGAGCTCGAAGCGGTGTTGCCCCTGTTCCAGGGCCTGAGCTGGTCCCGGGGCAATGCCCTGCGCCTGCTGGAGTGGCTCCTGGCGGTCAGCCGCCGGGAAGACCGCACTCCGGAAGAGGTTCTGCAGCGGGTCAAGGCCCGGGAGCTGCTCAAGGTGTCCCTCTCCCCCAAGGACACCATGGAGGCCCTGCTGACGCGGCTGCGCAACGTGCGCTACCCCGAGCTGACCAGGCTGGAGCGCCGGTTCGGTGCAACATCCACGGGTCTGACCCGGGGCAGGTTCTGGCGCCTCAGCCCGGAACAGCATTTCGAGACCGGGCGGGTGCGGCTGGAGGCCGTGGCCGGGTCCCGAAAGGACCTGCGCCGGGCCGTGGTGGAGCTGGAGCGGCTGGCTGAGCAGGAGGAGTGGCAGCTGCTCTGGAGCTTGGGCCGGGAGGAGCCAGGGACATGACCAGCCGGGTCCTCCCACCGCACCTGCGCTGCATCGAGGCCATTGCGGTCGATGCCGCCGTGGCCGCTACTCCCCTGGCCCGGCGCGTGCGGGAACGGCTCCCCGGCCTCCCCTTCCGGGTCCTGGGAGAGGGTGAGCAACCAGAAGCGGTCGGCCCGGGCCAGCTCCTGTACCTCAAACAGTACCGGGGACGGTTCTTCAAGTTCTGTCCCGGCACCAGCCAGTACCGCTGCTGCGCCTACCGTATCGCGCACATCGGCGAGAACTGCCCCCTGTCCTGCACCTACTGCATCCTGCAGGCCTACTTCCAGGACCGGGTACTCAAGGTCTGGGCCAACCAGGAGGACCTCTTCGGCGAGCTTGGCCGGGTTGCCGCGGCCGCCCCGGGAAAGCGGTTCCGGGTGGGCACGGGCGAGTTCACCGATTCCCTGGCCCTGGAGGCGGTGACCGGCATGAGCCGTGACCTGGTGGAGTTTCTGGGGTCCTTTGACAACGTCTGCCTGGAGCTCAAGAGCAAGGTGGTGGACCTGTCCTGGATGGAGGCGGTGCGCCGGCCGGACCGGGTCCTGCCGGCCTGGTCCCTGAACTCCCCCCAGGTCCACGCCACCCAGGAGCGGGGCACGGCCTCCCTGGAGGACCGGCTGGCAGCGGCCCGGGAGTGTGCCCGGATGGGCTTTCGGGTCTGCCTGCACTTCGATCCGGTCATCATCCACCCGGGCTGGGAGGCGGGCTACGCCCGCACCGTGGAGATGCTCTTCGACTACCTGCGGCCGGAGCAGGTGGCCTACCTGAGTCTGGGCTCCTTCCGCTCCATGCCCAGGCTGTTCGAGATCATTGCCGACAGCCACCCCGAGGCCGCCTACATCCACGACGAGTACGTGCCGGGGCTGGACGGCAAGCTGCGGTTGCTGCGGCCGCTCAGAGTGCGGCAGCTCAGGTATCTGGCCGGGCTGCTCCGGGCCGGAGGGCTGCGGCAACAGCTCTATCTGTGCATGGAGTCGGACCAGGTCTGGCAGGCGGTGCTGGGCACGACACCCGGGCGGCTGGGCGGGCTGGGGCGGATGCTCATGGAGCGGGCGTTCGGGACGGACCGCTGAGCGGCGACGCCCCGGCCCTGGGGCAGGACTCGCGCAGGTAGCACTGCTCGCACCCCCCCAAGGAGGGAATGCGAGTCAGCACACCGTATTTGACGTTCATGGCCCCGGTGTTGTGGAACTCCAGCCCCAGGGGCTTGAGGGAGCGCTTGAGGATCTTGTTGGGCTCGGGCACGGGTGCGCAGCCTCTGGCCCCGGCTTCGGGCAGGAGCTCCTGCACGGCGCTCATGATCACGGCCTGGGCCAGGGTCTGCAGCTCAAAGCCGCGCGAGGGGGTCTTGTTCCAGAGCTCGTCCACCTCCTCCTCGACCGAGGGGTCCATGAACACGACCAGGTAGCCCTTGCGCTCGCCCAGGCGGAAGGCCTTGAGCCTTGGGAACAGGCGCTCCCAGTCCTTTTCCAGCCGGGCTGCCAGCTGGCCTTCGATGCGCCGGGTCTCGGAGAGCATCATGAAGGTTTCCAGATCGAAGTGGGCGCTCGGCGCAAGGGGGGTTGCGGAAAGTGATTTCAAAAAAGCCTCCAGGGTCGGTTCTGTATTTTTTCCAGCATCAGTCGAACAGCCGGCGCAACCAGTCGGGCATGGCCACGGGGCGCCCGGTTTTGTCCACGCAGGCGTGCCGGGTGCTGCCCTCGGCCACCAGGGTCTCCTGGCTGCTGACCCGGTAGCTGAAGGTGCACGAGGCCCGTCCCCATGCCGACACCACCGCTTGCACCGCGATCTCCTGGTCGAAGCGCACCGGGCGCCTGTAGCGGCACCCGGCCTCGGCCACGGGCAGGTAGAGGCCGCGCTCCTCGACCAGGGCGTAGCTCATGCCCCGCTCCCTGATCAGCTGGCTGCGGGCCTGCTCGAACCAGTGCAGGTACTCCCCGTAGTAGGCGTGTCCCATGGCATCGGTCTCCCCATAGGAGACGCGGTGGTGCCAGGTGGTCTCCTGTGCTCCGGGGGGGCTGTCGGTGCTCATTGCCCTGCCCCGGCGGCCTGGACGCGGTCGAGCACCCAGGGGAGCAGATCCTCCCCGCGGGAAATATGCAGGCCGGTTTTGGCAGCGGCGTCCTCGTCGAATGTCACCGGGGGGGCTTCGGGACGCACCCCGGGGGCGGCAAGGACAAAGGGCACCGGGTCGTGGACGTGGGTGCGCACGGCTATGGGGGTGCGGTGGTCGCAGGTCACCAGGATCGCGGCCCGGTCAGGTGGGTGGACCTGGAGCAGGGGGCCCACGATGCGGGCGTCGAAGCGTTCGATGGCCTCGATCTTGTCCTTGATGTTCCCGGCATGGCCGCATTCGTCCGGGGCCTCGACATGGAGGTAGACGAAGTCCCCTTGCGTAAGGAAGTCGAGGGCCGCAGCCACCTTGCCCTCATAGTTGGTGTCCAGCAGCCCGGTCACGCCGGGCACGTCGAGCACCTCCAGGCCCGCGGCCCGGCCCAGCCCGCGCACCAGGTCCACGGCCGAGACCACCGCGCCCAGGCGGTCGAACCGGGTCTTGAACTCGGGCAGGGACAGTCGCCTGCCCTGGCCCCAGGGCCAGACGGCGTTGGCTTGGCTGGGGTTGTCCTCGGTCAGGATGGCCGGCGCCCGGGAGGTCAGCCGGTCCAGGCCGGGAATTGCGCCCAGGGTGGCCAGGTCCGGGGCGATGGGCTGGTCCGTGATGTCGTGGGGGGGGCGGATGGTCACCCCGGCCCCGGGCATGTCCGCGCCGTCTTTCTGCACCAGCAGGTGACGGTACTGCACCCCGGGCACGAAGCGGAACACCTCGTCGCCCAGGGCCTGCTGCAGCCTGAGGATCAGGGCCTTGGCGGTCGGGCTGTCGATAGGGCCGGCGGAGTAGTCACGCATCAGGCCGTCCTCGGCCCAGCCGGTGACCGTGACCAGGTTCAGCCGCCACACCAGGTCCCGGTCCCCCAGGTCGAGCCCCTGGGCGGCAGCCTCGATGGGGCCTCTCCCGGTGTGGTGGGTGGCCGGGTCATACCCGAGCAGGGCCATGTTGGCCGTGTCCGACCCTGGGGGCAGGTGCTCGGGTATGGTCCGGCACAACCCCTGCAGGCCCTTTCCGGCCAGGGTGTCCATGTTGGGGGTGCGGGCAGCCTGCATGGGTGTGCGGTGGCCCAGCTCCGCAAGGGGGAGGTCGCCCATGCCGTCGGCGATCAAAAAGAGGATTTTCGTTTTCATGGTGCCTGTTTGACGGGTTTCAAACGTCTCAGGAAATGATCCGGTAATGGACCGGGGGGGCGGTGTTGAAGCTCTGGCGGCTGATCTTCTTGAGGGCGGTCAGGACCTCCTCCAGGGGTGCCTTGTGGGAGAGAAAGACCACGGGTACGGACGAGCCGCCGTGGCTTTCCTTCTGCACCACCTGGGCGATGCTGATGTCGTGCTCGCCCATGATCCCGGCAATGCTCGCCAGCACCCCGGGGCGGTCCTGGGCCGTGAACCGGAAGTAGTGGCGGAAGACCCGCAGCCCCGGTTCCAGGATCCTGGCCTCGGGGAGCCGGGGCTCCAGGAACCCGGTGTTGTTGAACCGCCCCTGGCTGCGGACGATGGCCATGACGTCCGCAAGGACGGCGCTGCCCGTGGGCAGGTCGCCCGCCCCCTGGCCGTAGAGCATGATCGGGCCCACGGCGTTGCCCTCCAGGAGCACGGCGTTGTAGGGGCCTTCCACCTTGCCCAGGATGTGGTCCTCCCGGACCAGGGCCGGGTAGACCCCCGCCTGGAGGTGGCCGGACTGGTCCTTGACCTGGGCCAGGAGCTTGATGCGGTAGCCGAACTCCCCGGCCACCTGGATGTCCAGGGGGTCGACCCGGGAGATCCCCTGCACGGTCAGCCGCTCCAGGGGGTAGTCCTGCCCGTAGGCCAGCCTGATCAGCACGGTCAGCTTGTGGGCGGCGTCCAGCCCTTCGATGTCCAGCTCGGGGTCTGCCTCGGCATAGCCTTTGTCCTGGGCCAGGGCCAGGGCGTCGGCAAAGTCCATGCCGGTGGCGCTCATCTCCGAGAGGATGTAGTTGGCCGTTCCGTTGAGGATGCCGGTCAGGGAGTTGATGCGGTTGCCGGACAGGCTTTCCTTGAGGGCCTGCACAATGGGCATTCCCCCGGCAACGCTGGCCTCGTAGTAGAGGGCCGTGTTGTTGGCCGCGGCCAGCTCGAAGAGCTCGGGGCCGTGCTCGGCCAGCAGGGCCTTGTTGGCCGAAACCACCGGCCGTCCCGCCTCCAGGGCCTGGGTAATCAGCTCGCGGGCCGTGGTGGTTCCGCCGATCAGCTCCACCAGGATGTCGATCTCCGGGTCGTCGAGCAGCTCCCGCGGGTCGTCCGTGAGCCTGGTGGCGGGGTCGGGCAGATAGGTGCGCTCCTTGTTCAGGTCCCTGACCAGGACGGTCTTGAGGACCAGCTCCCGGCCCAGGCGCCTTTGAATCCACTCCCTGTTCTGCTCCAGGATGCGGGCCAGGCCCGAACCCACCGTGCCGAAGCCGGCCATGCCGAGAAAGACCTTGTCCTGCTGCATGCCCTACCCCCCGAGCACCTTTTTCATGCCGCGAACGGCCTGGTTGATGCGGTGGCGGTTCTCCACCAAAGCGAAACGGACGTGGTCGTCGCCATGGTGACCGAACCCCAGTCCCGGGGCGACGGCCACCTTGCCCTCCTTTCGCAGCAGCTTGGCAAACCCCACCGACCCCATAGCGTTGAACTTCTCCGGGACCTCGGCCCAGACGAACATGTTGGCCCTGGGCTTGGGCACGGGCCAGCCGATGCGGTCCAGCCCCTCGCACAGGGCATCGCGGCGGTCCATATGCACGTCCATGATCTCCCGCACGCACTCCTGGGGGCCGTTCAAGGCCACGGTGGCTGCGATCTGGATGGGCTGGAAGATGCCATAGTCGAGATAGCTCTTGATGCGCGTCAGTGCCTGGACCATGTCCCGGTTGCCGCAGCAGAAGCCCACCCGCCACCCGGCCATGGAGTAGCTCTTGGTCAGGGAAAAGAACTCCACCCCTACGTCCTTGGCCCCTTCGGCCTGAAGGAAGCTCGGGGCCACATAACCGTCAAAGGTGAAGTCGGCGTAAGCCAGGTCGTGGATGACCAGGATGTTGTGCTCCCGGGCGAAGTCCACCACCTTCTGGAAGAAGTCCAGGTCAGTGACCTCGGTGGTGGGGTTGTGGGGGTAGTTGAGGACCAGGAGCTTGGGCTGGGGCCAGGTCTGTCTGGTGGCCACCAGGATCTCTTCGAAGAAGTTGCGGCCCTTGCCGATGGGGATGCGGCGCACATCCGCCCCGGCGATGATGGCGGCGTAGGGGTGGATAGGGTAGGCCGGGTCCGGGGCGAAGACCACGTCTCCGGGGGAGAGCATGACCAGCATGAGATGGGAGAGACCCTCCTTGGCGCCCATGGTGACCACCACCTCCTGGTCGGGATCGAGGTGGACCTCGTAGCGGCGGCGGTACCAGTCGGTAATGGCGTTGCGCAGCCCCTTGATGCCCTTGGAGGCGCTGTAACGGTGGTTGACAGGCTTGGTGGCCGCTTCGCACAGCTTGTCTACGATGTGCTGCGGTGTGGGCAGGTCGGGGTTGCCCATGCCCAGGTCGACGATGTCCTCACCGTCCCGGCGCATCTTCATCTTCAGCTCATTGACCTGAGCGTATACGTAGGGCGGCAGCCGGTGCATGCGGGAAAATTGTTGCATGGAGCGTTCTCCTGTTTTGCGCGGGGTCGTGGTGTTGTCTGTATCCGTGGG
>CAZUBS010000100.1:0-6768 GCA_964618595.1 uncultured Desulfohalobiaceae bacterium | reverse complement strand
ATCGACAACCAGGCCAACGACCATCTGGTTCAGGAACTCACGGCCAATCAGGAGTTGGCCCTTTTCGGCCGTCACTCCCCGGCCGGCAAGGGCAAGACGGGCCAGACCCCACCCGACACCGAGTCCGAAGAGCAATCTGCACAATCAGCCGCACAACCAGCATCCGACAAGCACCATGCCCGTGCGGGCACTCAGTAATTCAGCTTTCTTTGCAAAGCGAGCAGACACCACCAAAGGCTCCCCCAAAGGATCCCCATGACCGATGCCGCATCCATTCTCGGACTTGGACATTACGTTCCGGAAAGGGTCCTGACCAACACCGACCTGGAACGCATGGTGGACACCTCCGACGAGTGGATCACCTCCAGGACCGGCATCCGGGAGCGGCGCATGGCCGAACCGGGGCAGACCAGCAGCGACCTGGCCCTGGCAGCCGGGGAAAAGGCCCTGGCAGCTGCCGGCATGCGCCCGGAGGAGCTGACCCACATCATCGTCGCCACCTTCACGCCCGACGCCTACATCCCCAGCACGGGGTGCGTGCTGCAGCACAGGCTCGGCGCGGTCAACAGCGTGGCCTTCGACCTGGCCGCTGCCTGCTCCGGTTTCCTGTACAGTCTCGAGAACGCCCGGGGCATCCTGGCACTGCACCCCGATGCCAAGGTCCTGGTCGTGGCCAGTGAGGTGGTCACCTCCAGGGTCAACTTCAAGGACCGCTCGACCTGCGTGCTGTTCGGCGACGGGGCCGGCGCCGTGGTGGTGGGGCGGTCGGGAAAAGACCAGAAAGCGCTGGCCGGTATCCGCGATGTCCTGCTCAAAAGCGACGGCAGTGTTTCCGACCTGCTCACCGTCCAGGGAGGGGGCTCCTCACGCCCGCCGCTGCTCGGCCACCCCGTGGACGAGGACTACTTCGTGACCATGCAGGGCTCGGAGGTCTTCAAGCACGCCGTCCGCAACATGTATGCCGTCTCGGTCTCCCTGCTGGAGCGCAACGGCCTCGGCAAGGAGCACATCGACCTGTTCATCCCCCATCAGGCCAACGGCCGCATTGTCGACGCCCTGTCCAGGAAGCTGGCCTTTCCCGGGGAGCGAATCTTCGTCAACCTCGACCTCTACGGCAACACCTCTGCCGCCTCCATCCCACTGGCCCTGAGCGAGGCCTACGCCAAGGGGCGCATCACACCCGGAGACCGTGTCCTTCTGACCACTTTTGGTGGGGGTTTCACCTGGGGATCGGGCATACTTGAGTTCTAGCGCACTCTGTGCGCGTTGATAGTTCGAAGTCGGCCTGCCCTCCGAAGCCTCAGCGAAGGGGGGAAGTTCAAAGTTCGAAGGAAAGGCACAAGCAAGACGTATTACCGTAATAAACGAAATTTCAATGCTATTTTTTCTTTCTTCGAACTTCGAGCTTCGAACTGCCATCCGCAGGGTGGCTAAACATTGATCTCCCTTTGATTGTGGATTATCCAACTGTTTTTCCAAGCTGAACAGGACAGTCGACCCATGAGCACGCTTCAAAAGACCGCCGTCGTGACCGGCGGCTCCCGCGGCATCGGCAGGGCGGTGGCCCTGAGGCTGGCCCGGACCGGGCTGCAGGTCTACCTGACCTACGTGACCAAGCCTGATCTGGCCGAGGATGTCTGCAACCAGATCCGGGACGGGGGGGGTGCTGCCACCGCCTTCCAGCTCGACGTGGGCCGGGAAGAGGACGTGAGCTCCTTCTTCAAGGAGCAGGTCAAGGACAAGGTCCAGCTCGAGGTCCTGGTCAACAATGCCGGCATGACCAAGGACGGGCTTTTGGTGCGCATGAAGCCCGAGGCCTGGGAGAGCGTGCTCAGGGTCAATCTTTCCGGTGCCTTTGCCTGCCTGCAGCAAGCGGCCAGGATCATGATCCGGCAGCGCCGGGGACGCATCGTGAACATGGCCTCTGTGGTGGCCCTGATGGGCAACCCGGGTCAGGCCAACTACGTGGCCTCCAAGGCAGGTCTGGTCGGACTGACCAAGACGGCCGCCCTGGAGCTGGCCCCCCGCGGCATCACCGTCAATGCCGTGGCCCCCGGGTTCATCGCCACGGACATGACCGCAGGGCTGAGCGAGGAGGTCGCGTCCAGCTACATGGAACGCATCCCCCTGGGAACCTTCGGCAAGCCCGAAGATGTGGCCAATGCCGTGGCCTTCCTGGCCTCGGACGAGGCCTCCTACATCACCGGCCAGGTCCTCTCGGTCAACGGCGGGCTCCTGCTTTAGCACGCCCGTGCCCACGACCTGGCCCCAGCACACCATCAACACATTGGAGTGGAGGATCGTATGTCAGTTTTCGACAAAGTACAGGCCATCGTCACCGACCAGCTCGGGGTTTCCGAGGATGAAGTCAAGCCAGCGGCCTCGTTCGTGGACGACCTGGGCGCGGATTCCCTCGACCTGACCGAGCTGATCATGGCCATGGAGGATGAGTTCGGCGTGGAGATCGACGACGAGGACGCCCAGAAGATCGCCACGGTCCAGGACGCGGTCAGCTACATCGAAGCCAAGCAGGGGTAACCGCAGCTCCGGCAGTGCGGTCACCTTTTCCGGGCGCCCCGCAACAGCCGGGCGCCCGGACCACCCCCTTTCCCTGACCGGATTTTTCGCAGGCCCCGAAGCTGCACAACACAATCTTTCGACCACCCCGAACAGCAGGTAGGCGCATGAGGCATAGAGTCGTCATCACCGGATTGTCAGCCGTCTCCCCCCTGGGAACGGATCTCGCGACCTCCTGG
The DNA here is from genome assembly GCA_964618595.1 of uncultured Desulfohalobiaceae bacterium. Lineage (GTDB taxonomy): Bacteria > Desulfobacterota > Desulfovibrionia > Desulfovibrionales > CAZUBS01 > CAZUBS01. The sequence goes on along the minus strand of CAZUBS010000100.1, from coordinate 4,012 downwards.
AAGGGGCTGGTCGCGGGTGAATCTGGCATAGGCCCCATCACCCGCTTCGACTGCTCCGAGTACGAGACACGGTTTGCCGGGGAGGTCACGGGCTTCAACCCTGAGGACTTCATCCCCAAAAAGCATGCCCGGCGCCTGGACAGGTTCACCCAGTTCACGGTCGCCTGCGCAAAGATGCTCCTCGCGGACGCCGGCTGGGAAATCTCCGAAGAGGAGGCCCCTGAGGTCGGCGCCCTGATCGGCTGTGGCCTGGGGGGACTGGACACCATCGAGTCTTTCCACACCAAGCTTTACGAGAGTGGTCCCAGACGGGTCTCCCCTTTTTCCATCCCGGTGCTCATCTCGAACATGGCACCCGGGCAGGTGGCCATCTTCTGCGGCGTCAAGGGCCCCAACCTGGTGACCACCTCGGCCTGCGCCTCGGGACTGCACAGTGTGGGTTATGCCTACACCGACGTCTTGCTCGGCAGGGCCAAGGCCATGATCTGCGGCGGCGTGGAGGCGGCCATCTCCCCCATGGGGGTCTCCGGGTTCAACGCCATGAAGGCCCTCTCGACACGCAACCACGAGCCTCAGAAGGCCTCCCGGCCCTTTGACCTGGAGCGTGACGGTTTTGTCATGGGCGAGGGCTGCGGCCTGCTCCTCCTGGAAGACCTGGACCACGCCCTGAGCCGCGGCGCCAGAATCTACGCCGAGGTTGTCGGGTTCGGGGCCTCAGGGGACGCCTACCACATGACCGCCCCCCCTGAGAACGGCGAGGGCATGGCCCTGGCCATGCGCGCTGCCCTGCGCGAGGCCGGCATGGCGCCTGAGGATGTGGAGCACATCAACGCCCACGGCACCTCCACCATGCTCAACGACCTCTGCGAGACCAGGGCCATGAAGACAGTATTCGGCAAGCGGGCCTACTCCATTCCCATCACGGCCAACAAGTCCATGATCGGGCACCTGTTGGGCGCTGCCGGGGGAATCGAGTGCGTGTTCAGCGCCATGTCGCTCCACCAGGGGGTCCTGCCCGGGACCATCAACCTTGAAAACCCCGACCCCGAGTGCGACCTGGACTACATTGCCGACGGGTCGCGCAGGCAGGAGGTCGGGAACGTGATGTGCAGCTCCTTCGGTTTTGGCGGGACCAATGCCAGCGTGATCTTCAACCGTTTTGACCGGTAGCGCCGGAAACCGCGGTCGCTGCCCGTGAAATGCAAACACAAGGAAAAGGGACTGTGATGTTCACCCCTGAAGACCTGAAAAGGCACGATCCCGAGGTTGCCGCGGCCATTGCCCGGGAGGAGGACCGCCAGCGCAACAACATCGAGCTCATCGCCTCGGAGAACTTCACCTCGCCTGCGGTGCGCTTTGCAGCCGGCAGCGTCATGACCCACAAGTACGCCGAAGGCTACCCCGGCAAGCGCTACTATGGTGGATGCGAGTACGTGGACCAGGCCGAGGAGCTGGCCAGGGAACGGGTCATGCGCCTCTTCGGCGCAGAGTACGCCAATGTCCAGCCCCACTCAGGATCCCAGGCCAACATGGCCGTCTACTTCGGGGCCCTCGAACCGGGCCAGACCATCATGGGCATGGACCTCTCCCACGGCGGCCACCTGACCCACGGCAGCCCGGTAAGCTTTTCCGGCAAGCTGTTCAAGACCGCGTTCTACGGGGTGGACCGGGAGACCGGGACCATTGACTACGACCAGGTCCTGGAGCTGGCCAGGAAGCACCGTCCCCAGCTGATCATTGCCGGAGCCAGCGCCTACTCCCGGACCATCGATTTTTCCCGCGTCCGGGCCATTGCCTACGAGGTCGGAGCCAGTCGCATAGTTGATATGGCCCATATCGCCGGCCTCGTGGCTTCCTACCTTTGCCCCACCCCCATCGGTCATGCCCACTCCTCGCCCACCACCACGCACAACTCCTTGCGCGGCCCGCGCGGGGGGCGGAACCTCACACCGGAGGAGTTCGGCAAGCTGCTCAACTCCCAGATATTTCCCGGCATCCAGGGCGGCCCGTTGATGCATATCATAGCAGCCAAGGCCGTGGCCTTTGGCGAGGCCCTGAGCCCGCGCTTCAAGGCGTACCAGCAGCGGGTGGTGGACAATGCCAGGGCCTTGGCCGGCTTCCTGGCGGACGCGGGCTTCGATCTGGTCTCCGGCGGCACGGACAACCACCTCATGCTCGTGGATCTGTCCGGCACGGAGGTGACCGGCAAGGAGGCCGAGACCTGCCTGGACAAGGCCGGGATCACGGCCAACAAGAACACCGTGCCCTTTGAGACCCGCAGCCCTTTTGTCACCTCGGGAATCCGGCTGGGCACCCCGGCCGTGACCACTCGCGGGATGAACCAGGGGCACATGGAAAAGGTGGCGGGCTGGATACTGGCTGCCATTGAAAGCCGCGACAATGAAAGCCGTCTTGGCCAGATCAAGGGTGAGGTCCAGGCTTTTGCCCGCGAATTCCCGCTCTTCGATGAAGAGTAAGTCCGGAGCAAGAGCGAAAAAACACGCGCGCGAGGACACCCCCATGCCCGGTCGACTCCCCTGGCCCGAGTACTTCATGGGCATCGCCCAGCTGGTCTCGGAACGGTCCACCTGCATGCGCCGCCGGGTCGGAGCCATTGCGGTCAAGAACAAGCGCATCCTGGCCACGGGCTACAACGGCGCCCCCTCCGGCCTGGCCCACTGCCTGGACCTGGGCTGTCTGCGGGAGAAGATGGGCATACCCTCTGGAGAGCGGCACGAGCTCTGCCGCGGACTCCATGCGGAGCAGAACGTGATCATCCAGGCTGCGGTGCACGGCATCCCGCTCATGGCATCGGAGATCTACTGCACCCCCCAGCCCTGCCTGGTCTGCACCAAGCTGCTCATCAACTGCGGTGTGACAGCCATCTTCTACGCCGAGGGCTATCCTGACGAGCTGGCCCGCGGCATGCTCGACGAGGCCGGTGTCAGCTATGCACTCCTCACACCTTCCCGCTGACGGGCACACCGCGCTTATGCTGCAGGCGGTGGCCCTGGCCCGCAAAGGCAAGGGCCGGACAGCGCCCAATCCCTGCGTTGGCGCGCTGCTTGTTTGCGGCGAAACAGTGGTCGCCAAGGGCTATCACCGGCAATACGGCGGACCACACGCAGAGGTCGAGGCCTTGCGAGACGCAGCCGGCAAGGGGGTTGACCCGCGAAGCTGCACCCTCTACGTGACGCTTGAGCCCTGCAACCACCACGGCAAGACCCCGCCCTGCACCGAGGCCCTGCTGGCTGCGGGAATCCGACATGTCGTGGTGGGGGCCCGCGACCCCGACCCCGGCGTGACCGGGGGGGGGATACAGCGCCTGCGCGACAGCGGCGTGTCCGTGACAACCGGCGTGGCCGAGCAGGCCTGCCTCGACCTCATCGGCGACTTCGTGGTCTGGAAGACCAGCTCACGGCCCCATCTCAGGCTCAAGCTGGCCTCCACCCTGGACGGCAGGATCGCAACCCGCTTTGGCCATTCCGCCTGGATCTCCGGCGAGGCCTCGCGCCGGGAGGTCCAGCGCCTGCGAGGCATGGCCCAGGCAGTGCTCGTGGGCGGTGAAACCTTCCGGCAGGACAACCCCCGGCTGACCTGCCGACCGGATGGAACCACGGTCAGCCCGCAGCCGCTGGCCGTGGTGGTCACCTCACGGCTGCCTGGCGACCCGGCAGCATGGAACCTGACCAGCCGCCGCCCAGGGGAAACCATTTTCTGGACCACCGCTGACCAGGCCCGATCGCCCCGGGCCGAAGACTTGCAAAATCTGGGGTGTCGGATATGGGCTTTGCCAGAGCAGGGGCACGGTCTTGACCTGTCCGTTGGGCTGACGCGGCTCAGAACAGAGCTTGGAGTTTTGGACGTTTTGTGCGAGGGGGGCGGGCGCCTGGCCCTGAGCCTGGTGGAAAAGGACCTGGCGGACGAGTTCTACCTGTTCCTTGCCCCCATGATCCTGGGCGACGAGCTGGCCAGGCCGCTTTTTGCCGGCCGCAGCATCCAGACCATGGAC
>CAZUBS010000099.1:0-6793 GCA_964618595.1 uncultured Desulfohalobiaceae bacterium | reverse complement strand
CGCTTTCGTGCTCGCCCTGCCCCTGTTCTACCTGCCGGCAAGCCGCTTCATGGTCTCCCTGGATCTGGAGTTCAGGCTGTCCGTGCTGTTGACCAGCATGCTCTTCTTTCTCCTGCCCTCGGTGCTCATAGGCATGGTCTCGCCCTACATCATCAAGCTCAGCGCATCCGAGCTGGCCGTGATCGGGCAGACCGCAGGCAACATCTACTCCGTGTCCACCATGGGCAGCATTACCGGGGCCCTGGGGGTGTCCTTCTTCCTCATCCCCGTGATGGGGACCCGGGCCATCATCCTCCTGGCCGGAGGGATGCTCATCCTGGCCGGCCTGCTCTGCCTGAGCGCCCAGGTGCTGGCCGTGCGCACGTCAGGCAGAACATCCTTCCAAAAGGCGGCCGGACTTGAGCTGCCCCAAGATGGTGAAGGCGTGAGCCCCGCCGGAATATGCCCCCAGTGCGTGCAAAAAACAGGAAACCGGTCGTAAGCTGCACCGCTGTGGGACCGCCCGCTCTTGAGCTGTTTTTCTGCTGGTCCGGGACTGCTCGTGGGGTGGGGGGCAAATCTCCAGCCCGGGGGATCCGGGAAGCACAGCCCACTCGTCCTGCCTGTCAGGACTACCCTGGATACCCTCCCCTGCTTCGCAGCAGGTTGAAAAACCCCCGCCTCGTCGTGGGGCCGTAGGTCAGAAAGCTCGGGTTTGGGTTGCGGGCGTAGGCCTGTTTGAAGCTGCTCAGAGGGTCGTTTCCCGTGCAGGCCCTGAGGGACTCGCTGTCAATGGAGTGGATGCGGGCCGCATTCAATCCGAAGATCTTGCGCTTGGCCTCCGGAGTCAAAGCCGGGTAGCCGTACCTGTCTTGAAACTCCTCGGAGATCTCGAAGCTGCGGAAGGCCTGGATCTGGTCCTGGGGGCTCCCGTACCAGAGACAGTCGGTCCCCCAGCAGATGCGCTCCTCCCCCAGGTGCTTGAGCAGCTTGCCCATCAGGTGCGCGGCCTGGTCGGGCTTGCTCATGAAGTACCTCCAGCAGCTTCCGAGCTCTGCGTAGACATTGCCCTGATTCGGTTCGTACCCGTGCTCCACATAGGCCTTGATCAACCGGTCCACGCCCTGGGCGTTGTCAGGGTCGTAGGGACCCTCCGTGGCCTGGTACTCGAACCCGGAATGGTAGCAGACAAAGGTCAGGTCGGGATACATCCGTCCCACCCTGACGATGTCCCCGGGCTTGGAGTACTCATAGTCCAGCCCGGGCAGGGGCAATCCCCGGTGGGAGGTCACGATGGTGACCCCCAGGTCCCGGGCCTTCTCGAGCATGGGCAGCCCATACCGGGGGTCGTCCATGAAAAACCCTGTTCCCTCCGGCCCCCACTGCGGGTAGAGCTTCCAGGCATCGACCTCGTACTCCCTGGCCTGGACCTCCATGAACTCTATCTGGCCCGGCTCGTTGGGCAGGACCCCCCCGTGTATCAGGCTCCGGTTTCCGCCCACCCTTGCCCGGATCAGGTCCCGTGCCTCTGCCGCGTACTCCGTGGGGGTGGGGTTGTGCCCCCTCCCGCCCCACAAGGCCGAAATCACCGACACGTCCGTATCGCTGTCCAGAAAGACCTCCTTGATCAGCTGCTCGGCCGAGTAGCACTCCAGGTCCTCGTAGGGGCAGTCGTCTGCCTGTCCAAAGACCTCGGTCAGGTTGCGCATCCAGCGCTTCCCGTCCCGGCCTGTGGCCCAGTCACCGCTGGGGTCCACGCAGTGGGTCTGCATGTCGATGATGAGCTCGTCCCCGGTGAGCGCCGCTGCAGCCGCATCCGCCTCCATGGCCGCTGCCTCGGGGATGGCGAACCGCCCGCCCCGGATCCCGAACAGGTCGTAGATATGGTTAAAGGCCAGCAGAGTGGCCGCGGCTCCGCAGACGGATTTGAGAAAATCCCGCCTTCCCATGCCCAGCCGTCGGCTGAACCTTTCCGCATCCGCCATGGCCTGCTGGTTGGCGGCCACCTCCTGGGGCGTAAGGGGAATCGGGGGGTGTTCGCCGTTGGACGCACTGTTGATCTTGATGGGCAGCCTGGTGCCCCTGGGGTCGTGTTCCTGCATTGCATGATCCTGGTGTTGCCGGGTTGGATATCAAGGGCTGAACCTGTTGACCCTACTCCCTGACCGTGACCGTTCCGGTCATGCCCGCGGCGCAGTGGGGGATGCAGAAGTAGGGGTGCTCCCCGGTCTCGGTGAAGGTGTGGGAGAAGGTCTCGCCGGGGGCGATCCAGGAGTTGAAATCGCCGCTGCTTGAGCAATCCGTTCCGCTGGTCACGGAGTGCTCCACCTGGCCCTCGTTGGTCCAGACCACGGTGTCGCCCTTGTTCACGACCACTTCCTGCGGCACGAACTCGTAGTCCCTGGCCGCCACCTGCACCGTGCCTTGTGCCCCATCTGATCCTTCCTGTCCCGAAGCGGACGTTGCTTGCGAGTCCTGCCTGGAAGCGGTCTCCTGCTCGCTGGATCCGCATCCTGCGACCAGGGCCACTGTGAGAAGCGCACAAAAAATAATGAGTGTCCGAAGCATGTCTTCCTCCTCGTTGAAGATGATATCACTCCACATTACGCCAAATCGACAGGTAAATGTCGAGGGGGGAGTGCATTGTGGGCACAGATTTTCCGACGGGCTCACCTTCTTGAAGTTGACAGGCCCGGTCTTGCCCTCTAGTTCGTAAAGGTTGAGCCGCAAAAGAGCTCCCGCGGCACGGAAGAGGGCTCAGGGACTCATTCCTGAAAACATCATCACCCGGAGGAGACTGCCATGAAGATCCGACTGCTCCTAGCCCTGGCAGGGGCGTTTTTTCTTGCCTGCGCTCCGGCCTGGGGCGAGCCGGTCACTATCGGCATGATCACCACCCTGTCCGGGGGAGGCTCCGGGCTTGGCATTGACGTGCGTGACGGCTTTCTCCTTGCCGTGGACCAGGAGGGCGGCAAGCTCGGCGGGGTGGCCGTGGAGGTGCTCGTCGAGGACGATGCCCGCAAGGCGGACAGGGCCACCCAGATCGCGGACCGCTTCCTGAAGAAGGACAAGGCCCAGATCATGACCGGGATCATCTGGTCCAACCTGGCCATTGCCGTGGTCCCCAAGGTGGTCCGCGCGGGTGCCTTCTATATCAGCCCCAATGCCGGCCCCTCCCTGCTGGCCGGCAAGGGCTGCCACGCCAACTACTTCAACGCGGCCTGGCAGAACGACAACCAGCACGAGGCCATGGGCCAGTACGTCAAGGACCAGGGATACCAGCGGGTCTACCTGCTGGCGCCCAACTACCCCGCCGGCACCGACGGTCTGGCCGGGTTCAAGCGCTTTTACGGCGCATCCCCCCTGGCCGAGGTCTACACCCAGCTGGGCCAGACCGACTACGCCACGGAGATCGCGGCCATCCGCAGCGCCAAGCCCGATGCCGTGTACATCTTCCTTCCCGGAGGCATGGGCATCAGCTTCACCAAGCAGTACCACCAGGCCGGCCTCATGCAGGACATTCCCCTGTTCGGTCCCGGCTTCACCTTTGACCAGGGCGTGGTCAATGCCGTGGGCCAGGCCGCCCTGGGCATCAGAAACGCATCCCAGTGGAGCAAGGACCTGGACAACCCAGCCAACAACCGCTTCGTGGCCGACTTTCAGGCCGCCTACGGCCGGCTGCCCTCGCTGTTCGCCAGCCAGGGCTACGACTCTGCCCGCCTCATCGGCAGCGCCCTCAAGGCCGTGCAGGGCGACATGTCCAGGTCGGACGACTTCCGCAGCGCCCTGGAAGCGGCCGACTTTGAATCGGTGCGCGGCTCCTTCCGGTTCGGCCCCAACCACCACCCCATCCAGGATTTCTACATCCGCGAAGTGGTCCTGGAGGACGGGGTGGTCACCAACCGCATCGTGGACACGGCCTTCACGGACCACCAGGACGCCTATGCCGGCGAGTGCGGGCTGAAGTAGGAAGCGGGATACCGGGAGGGGGCCACCCCCTCCCCAAACCATTGCCATGGACTTCCTGCTCCTTCTCCAGCAGCTGCTCAACGGGGTGCAGCTGGGCGTGATGCTCTTCCTCCTGGCCGCGGGCCTGACCCTGGTTTTCGGCATCATGGACCTGGTCAACCTGGCCCACGGCTCCCTCTACATGGTCGGGGCCTTTCTCTGCGCCACGGTCTACCAGCACACCGGATCCTTCCTGCTGGGGCTGGGGCTTGCCGTGCCAGGCGCCATGCTGGCGGGCATGGCCGTGGAGATGATCGCCTTGCGCACACTCTACACCCGCAGCCATCTCGACCAGGTCGTGGCCACCTTCGGCCTGATCCTGTTCTTCAACGAACTGGCCAAGATCGTCTGGGGGCCGCAGGCCATGTTCCTGCAGGTCCCCCCCTGGCTGAGCCGCACCGTGGAGATCGTTCCTGGCATGCCCTACCCGGCCTACCGCCTGGCCATCATCGCGGTGGGCGTGACCGTGGCCCTGCTGCTCTACCTGTGCATCACCCGCACCCGCCTGGGCATGCTCATCAGAGCCAGCGCCACCAATCGGGAGATGGTCGGGGCCCTGGGGGTGAACGTGCGCCTGCTCTACACCCTCGTTTTCGGGCTGGGGGCGGGGCTGGCCGCACTAGCCGGGGCCATGGCCGGCCCCCTCTACTCGGTGGAGGTGGGCATGGGCGAGCCCATCCTGATCATGAGCCTGGTGGTCATCGTCATCGGCGGCATAGGCTCCATCCGGGGCGCGCTGGTGGGCGCCCTCCTGGTGGGCATTATCGACACCCTGGGACGGGCCTTCCTGCCGATGCTGCTCTCCCTGTTCCTGGAACCAACAACCGCCGCCGGTCTTGGCTTTTCCCTGTCCTCGATGTCCGTGTACATCCTCATGGCCCTGATCCTGGCCTGGAAGCCCCGCGGACTTCTGCCCGCCCATGACTAGACACCGACCCTCCCCGCGGATCCTGCTGGTCATCTCCCTGGCGCTGCTGCTGACCGGGCTGCCGCTGCTTGCCTCCACCCTGGGGCAGCCCTACTACATCAGCTTGTGCAGCCGCATCCTCATATACGGGCTGGCAGCGGTCAGCCTGGACCTGGTCCTTGGTTTCGGCGGCATGGTCAGCCTGGCCCACGCGGCCTTCATGGGGGTAGGGGCGTACACCGTGGGCATCCTGGCCTACCACGCAACCTACCAGATCCCGATTCTCTCCCGGCCCCTGTCCCTTGCCGGCACCGAGAGCGCTCTCGCGGCCTGGCCCCTGGCCATGGGTGCAGCCGGGCTGGCCGCCCTGCTCATCGGGGCCGTCAGCCTGAGGACCCGAGGGGTCTACTTCATCATGATCACCCTGGCCTTTTCCCAGATGCTGTTCTTCTTCTTCGTCTCCCTCAAGGGGTACGGCGGGGACGACGGGCTGTCCCTGTTCTCCCGCAGCGCCGTCCCCGGGCTCGATCTGAACAGCGACACCGCCTTCTACTACCTCTGCCTGCTGCTGCTCGGCGTGTTCACCCTGTTCTGCCGCCGGCTGATGCGCTCGCGTTTCGGCATGATCATCCGGGGGTGCAAGGAGAACGAGCAGCGCCTGGAAGCCCTTGGGGTGCCGACCTACGCATACAAGCTGACCTGCTTTGCGGTTGCCGGGGCGGGAGCCGGGCTGGCAGGGGCGCTCTATGCCAACCAGACCGGGTTCATCAGCCCCGGGCTGATGCACTGGTCGGTGTCCGGGGAGCTCGTGGTCATGGTGGTCCTGGGTGGCATGGGCACCCTGTTCGGCCCCATCCTGGGCGCGGCTGCCCTGCTGCTCCTGGAAGAAATCCTGTCCATGTACACCGAGCACTGGATGCTTTTTCTCGGGCCCATCCTCATCCTGGTGGTCCTGTATGCGCGAAGTGGGATCTTCGGTGCTGTGCCGGGCAGGGGGAGAGGGGAGTGAACCGGCCCCTGCTTCAGACCCGCGGCCTGACCAAGGCCTTCGGCGCCCTCATGGCCACCTGCAACTTGAACCTGGAGGTGCACACAGGCCAGGTGCACGCCCTGATCGGGCCCAACGGCGCCGGCAAGACCACCCTGCTCAAGCAGCTTTCCGGGGAAATGGACCCCGACCGCGGCAGCATCCTGTTCAACGGGGTGGACATCACCGGCCTGCCCATGCACAAACGGGCCGGGTTGGGCCTGGCCCGCTCCTACCAGATCACGTCCATTTTTCTGCCTTTCACGGCCGAGGACAATGTGGCCGTGGCCGTGCAGGCCGCCAGCGGGCACAGCTTCCGGTTCTGGAAGCCCTCGCGCACCGACCCGCTGCTGCGTGATCCCGCCAGGGAGTGCCTGGCCCTGGTGGGGCTGGACAAGCGGGCCAACGTCACCGCCGGAAACCTCTCCCACGGGGAACAACGGCAGCTGGAGCTGGCCATGGCCCTGGCCACCAGACCCAGGATGCTGCTCCTGGACGAGCCCACCGCTGGAATGGGGCTCGAGGATACCGAACGTATGATCGGGCTGCTCAAAAGCCTGAAAGGCAGTGTGACCATGCTCCTGGTGGAGCACGACATGGAGGCGGTGTTCGCGCTGGCCGACCGGCTCACCGTCCTCGACTACGGGGAGGTCCTCTGCTCCGGCCCCCCTGAGACGGTCCGCAACGACGCCGTGGTGCAGAAGGTCTACCTGGGGGAGGGCAAGCCGTGCTCCGGGTGAGGGACCTGGAAACCTTTTACGGCCCCAGCCAGGTCTTGTTCGGGGTCAGCCTGGAGGTGGGCCCGGGTGAGATGGTGGCCGTGCTGGGTCGAAACGGCATGGGCAAGACCACCCTGGTGCGCTCCATCACCG
>CAZUBS010000098.1:0-6868 GCA_964618595.1 uncultured Desulfohalobiaceae bacterium | reverse complement strand
CGTCGCCCTGACCGACCGCCCCCCTGCCGGCCTCAGTGACCAGGGAGGAGAAGCACGTCCCCCTTCTCACCCCGGCGCCGACCAACGGGAGGGTCACCGGGCGGGGCCTGGATTACATGTACCGGGTCTGCGGGCGGGACGACGACCAGTCCAAGGTGGCGGTCCAGTTCATGACCGACTTCGTGAACGCCGAGAGCGTGTACATCGTGGACGACAAGACCACCTACTCCCAGGGACTGGCCGACAACGTCAAGGCCAAGGCCGGTGAGGTCGGGATCAAGGTCCTGGGCCACGAGCACGTCAACCAGGGCGACAAGGACTTCTCCGCTGTGCTGACCAAGGTCCGGCAGGCAAACCCCGATGTCTTCTACGTCAGCCTGCAGAACTCCTCCACGGGTGCCTTGATGCTCATCCAGGCCAGGCGCATGGGCATTGACGCCGCAGTGCTTTCCCAGGACGCCGTCTACCACCCGCAGCTGATCGAGATCGCCAAGGAGGCAGCCGAGGGAATCTACCTGACCTTCGGGTACACGGACAAGGACACCCCTGAGTACAAGGCCTTTCTGAAGGCCTACTCCAAGTACGGTGATCCCGGCGCCTACTCCGGCTATGCCTACGACGCCGCCACGGTGCTGCTCAAGGCCATCAAGGAGACAGGCTCAACCGATCCCGCAAAGATCGACGCGGCCATCATGGACATGGACTTCCAGGGCGCCAGCAAGCGCATCAAGTTCATGGAAAACGGCGATTCAGGCTCGGACTACGTGGTCTGGGTTGTGGAGGACGGTGCCTTCAGGCCGTATTGGAACCCTCTGACCAAAGAGAAGTTCTAAGGGGCGTGTGACACGCCTGCCTGAAGCTCGCGTTCAGAAGGGAAAGGGGGGGCAGGTCCTGTGCCGATGACTCCGTGAGTCTCTGGCCGTCCTCCACGTTTTGAGCTTCAGTCTTTGAACATGCATAACACGCGGCCGGGAAGGTTCTCGCCTTCCCGGCCATTGGTCGAGGCCCCATGGACTACTTTCTGCAACAGCTGGTCAACGGCATCACCCTGGGGGCGATCTACGCCCTGATCGCCCTGGGGTACACCATGGTCTACGGCATTATTCAGCTCATCAACTTCGCCCACGGCGAGTTCTTCGCGGCAGGGGGGTATGCCGGGGTGATCTTTCTGAGCTGGCTGGCGGCCCAGGGAGTGCACCCCTGGTTCTGCCTCGGCGGGGCACTTGTCCTGGCCATGGTCTACTGCGCCCTGCTGGCCATGGCCGTGGAGAAGGTGGCCTACAAGCCGCTGCGTCATGCCTCCAGGCTGTCGGTGCTCCTCGCGGCCCTGGGCATGTCCATTTTCCTGCAGAACGGACTCATGCTCACCCAGGGGGTGTACGACAAGGCCTACCCCTCTGAGATGATTCAGGGAAGCGTGGAGATCGGCCCTGTCGTCATCTCCTCAATGCAGATGATCATCGTCGGGGTCACGGCCGCGCTTTTGGTGGGGTTGAACATCCTGGTCTTCAAAACCCGTGTCGGCACGGCCATGCGGGCCACGGCCCAGGACAAGATCATGTCGGCGCTGGTGGGCATCAGCGCCAATCGGGTCATCAGCCTGACATTTGCCATCGGGGCCGGGCTGGCTGCGGCCGCAGGGATCATGGTGGGCATGTACTACGGTTCGGTGCGCTACGACATGGGCTTCGTGCCCGGGATCAAGGCCTTTGCCGCGGCCGTGCTCGGTGGAATAGGCAACATCACGGGGGCCATGCTGGGAGGATTGATCATCGGTCTGGTGGAGATATTCGCCGCGGCCTACATCTCCAGCCAGTACAAGGACGTGTTCGCCTTCATCATCCTCATTGCCGTGCTCTATTTCATGCCCACCGGCATCATGGGAGAGAACGTTGACGATACCCGAGTCTAGGAAGAGCTGGCTCTACTTCGTCATCGGGCTGATCTGGTTCTTCGTCCTGATCTGGCCCTTGGTTGGAGTCGGCGCGGAGGGGCTTTCTTTCGACCGGGCCTTTGCCGTGTGGTGGAAGGTGGCCCTGGCGGCCCTGTTTTTGTTCGTCCTGTACCGCCTGAAAAAGACCGGGCGTTTCAGCTTTGCCGAGCGGCCCGCCCATGCACTCACGGCTGCCGGGGCCAGGATTTACGAGAAGGTCCCCGCCCCGTTCTGGATAGCGCTGGCCGCTGCCTGTGCAGTGGCCTTTCCACTCATGACCGGACGCTACGCCCAGGACGTGGCCATCAACGTCCTGGTGTACATCTGCCTTGGGCTTGGGCTGAACATCGTCATCGGCCTGTGCGGCCTGCTCGATCTGGGGATCATCGCCTTTTACGGCGTGGGTGCCTACACCTATGCACTGCTGTCCGTGCACTTTGGGCTGTCCTTCTGGTTGGCACTGCCCTTTGCTGCCCTGTTTGCCGCTGTTGCCGGATGCATCATCGGATACCCCACCCTGCGCATGCGGGGGGATTACCTGGCCATCGTCACCCTGGGCTTCGGCGAGATCGTGCGCATCATTCTCAACAACTGGATGCAGCTGACCAACGGCCCCAACGGCATCCTTGGAATCAAGGCCCCGGGCCTCTATTACCTGGACCCGTTCCAGGGCTGGAGCCTGGAGCACCTGTGGCTGAAGAAGCTGTACTTCCTCTACTACATCATCCTGGGCCTGACCGTGTTCACCATCCTGGCCGTGCACCGGCTCAACTTCTCACGCATAGGCAGGGCCTGGGAGGCCATCAGGGAGGATGAGACCGCAGCGGAGCTCATGGGCGTGAACACCTTCCTGCTCAAGCTGCTCTCCTATGCCATGGGCGCGGTCTTCGGTGGGCTTGCCGGGGCCTTTTTCGCCGCCCGGATGCGCTTTGTCAGCCCGGAGAGCTTCACCTTCATGGAGTCGGCCATGGTTCTGTCCATGGTGGTGCTCGGCGGCCTGGGCTCCATCCCCGGGGTCATGCTCGGGGCCTTTGCCCTGATCGTGCTTCCGGAGGTGTTCCGGGAGTTCGAGCTGTACCGCATGCTGGCCTTTGGCGGGGCCATGACGCTGATGATGCTCTTCAAGCCCAAGGGCCTGATCCCGGCCAAGCGCGTGGGGACACGTTCGGAGGACAAGGAGTGAGCCTTGGCTGAGCAACCGGTTCTCGAGCTTTCCGACGTTACTGCAGGATACGGGAAGATCAAGGCCCTGAAGGGTATCACCCTCACGGTTTTCCCGGGTGAGGTGGGGTGTATCATCGGCGCCAACGGGGCAGGCAAGACCACCACCCTGATGACCATCTGCGGCATCGTGCGCACCTCCCAGGGTCGGATCGTCTACCAGGGGGAGGACGTCACTCAGGCCGCGGCCGAGACCCTGCCCTCCAAGGGGTTGTGCCAGGTCCCCGAGGGCCGGCGCATCTTCCCCCGCCTGAGCGTGGAGGAGAATCTGGACATGGGGGCCTTCTTTCGCCGCGACCATGTCGCAATCCAAAACGACAAGGAGCACGTCTTCGATCTCTTCCCGGTGCTCAAGGACCGCCGCAGGCAGCAGGGGGGGACCCTGTCCGGGGGGGAGCAGCAGATGCTGGCCATTGCCAGGTCGCTCATGAGCCGCCCCAGGCTGCTGCTTCTGGACGAGCCATCCCTGGGCCTGGCGCCCCTGGTGGTCAAGAAGATCTTCGAGATCATCGCCGAGATCAACAGGGAGGGCACCACCATCCTGCTGGTGGAGCAGAACGCCAACCTGGCCCTGCAGGTCGCCCGGAGAGGGTATGTTCTGGAGACAGGGTCCATTGTTATGGAGGACGACGCAAAGGCGCTCCTGGCCAACCCGGAGATTCGGAAGGCGTATCTGGGAGAGTAAAAAAAGGATGAAGGCGGAAGGATGAAGGATGAGAAGAAATGATTCTGAAAAAGACTCCTTCCGCCAGCTCCTGCTGCAATTACAGGTTTGAGATTTGCTTTTAGCTCTTCAATTCATCCTTCCGCCTTCATCCTTCATCCTTTTCTTTATTCCACCCAGTCATCTTCCTCCTCAATCGGAGCAAAGCCCCGGCGCATGGTGTTTTCTGTCACGCAGCGCGGGTCCATGAACTGGATGAGGTAGTCAGGGCCGCCGGTCTTGGTGCCGATCCCGGACATTTTGAAGCCGCCAAAGGCCTGACGTTCCACCAGGGCGCCGGTGATGCCCCGGTTGAGGTAGAGATTGCCCACCCGGAACTCAGCCCGGGCCCGCTCCAGGTTCTTGGGGCTGCGGGAGAACACCCCGCCGGTCAGGGCCTGGCGGGTGGAGGTGGCCCACTCCAGGGCCTGTCCGAAATCCTTGACCCGCATTACCGCCAGCACCGGTCCGAATATCTCCTCCTGGGCCAGGCGGTGGGCCGGGGTGATCCCTTCGATGATGGTCAGAGGCACATAGCAGCCTTTGTCCGGCAGGTCGTCCCGCTTGACCAGCACGCTCCCCTCCTGCTCTCCAATGGCGATGTACTCCAGGATCTTGTCCCTGGCGTCGCTGTCGACCACCGGTCCCATAAAATTGGCCGGGTCCACGGCGGGGCCGATCTTGATGGAATGGGCAGCTTCCTTGAGCCGGGAGACAAAACGGCCGTAAATGGCATCAAGCACGATGACCCGGGAGCAGGCAGAGCACTTCTGGCCCTGGAAGCCGAAGGCGGAGTAGACGGTGTCCAGCACGGCTTCGTCCAGGTCGGCGTCGTCGTCCACGATGATGGCGTTTTTGCCCCCCATCTCGGTGATGACTTTCTTGACGAAATCCTGGCCCTGGTGGACCTTGCCGGCCCGCTGGATGATGCGCAGACCCACCTCCAGGGAGCCGGTGAAGGCGATCATGGACACCTCAGGGTGGTCCACCAGGTAATCCCCGATTTGACTCCCCCTCCCGGGCACGAAGTTGAAGACGCCGTCAGGGATGCCGGCCTGCCGGTAGATGTCGCACAGGGTGTGGCCGATGACCGACGAGGGTCCGGCGGGCTTGAAGAGCACGCAGTTGCCGGTGACCAGGGCCGCGCTGGTCATGCCGGCGCTGATGGCCAGGGGGAAGTTCCAGGGGGCGATGACCGCGGCGATCCCCTTGGGCTGGTAAAAGTAGTGGTTGACCTCGCCGGGGGCATTGCCCATGCGCCTGGGGGATCCCAACCTGATCATGTCCCGGGCGTAGTACTCCATGAAGTCGATGGCCTCGCCAACGTCGCCATGGGCTTGGGCCCACTGCTTGCCCACTTCCAAGACCTGCCATGCGGACAGCGTGTAGATGTTCCGGCGGGCAATGTCGGCGGCCTTGAACAAGTACCCGGCCCTGTCCTGCGGGTGCAGATCGCGCCAGGCCGGGAAGGCGTTGCGAGCGGCAGCAATGGCTTTGTCCACCTCTTCCATCCCGGCCTGACAAACGTGTCCCACCACCTCGTCGGGGTCTGCCGGGTTGAGGGAGGCCAGGCGGTCCTGTGTATGGACCTCTTCTCCGCCTATGAACAGGGGAAAGGTGCGGCCAAGCTGGTCGCGCACCTCCTGAATGGCTGCGGGAAAGGCCTCGCGCTCGGCAGCCTTGGTGAAATCGGCAAAGGGCTCGTTTTGGAAACCGTCTTCAGCGCGGTGTCGGGCAGTGCTCCGCCGGGCCCGCTCCTGGTCGGAAAGGATCACGGGGTCCTCCATAAGGTGGTCCAGATCCTCGTGCTCGGCAAAGCTCTGGCGCAGGAAGGACTCGTTGGCCGTGTTCTCCAGCAGCCGCCGCACCAGGTAGGCCATGCCGGGCAGCAGCTCGCCGTAGGGGGCGTAGAGGCGCACCCGGGCCACCACGTTGCGCAATCCTTTGCGAATGGGTTCGGCCATGCCGTAGAGGACCTGGAACTCGTAGCGGCCCTGGGGCACATCCATGGCCCGGGCCAACTCCATGACCGCGGCGATTGAGCGGATGTTGTGCGAGCCGCAGGCGAAGAAGCAGCGGTCGTGCCGAGCCAGGAGGGCCTTGGCCTGGCGCTCGAAGGCGGCATCGGTCTCGGGCTTGACCGTGTACACCGGCACCTCCCAGCCCGATTGCTTGGCGATCACGGTTTCGTAGTCCCAGTAGGCCCCCTTGACCAGGCGCACGTTGATGTGGACGTCCTCCTTGTCCGCCCAGGCCAAAAGCTCATCGAGGTCCCGGTCGGTGTCCTTGAGATAGGACTGCAGGACCAGGCCAATGTGCTCGTAGTCCCGGAACTGCGGCTCCAGGCGCAGCCGGCGGTAGACCTCCAGAGTGAGGTCCTTGTACTTGTACTGCTCCATGTCGATGCGCAAAAACCCCTGCAGGGCGACCACTTTTTCGGCCACGGGCCGCAGTCGGTCGCAGATGGCTGTTACCGTGCCCTCGAAGTCCTGAGGCCGAGCCTGGGAGTAGAGGGCCGAGGGTTTGATGGACACGTTGACCTTGGGGGCAATGCCCCAGTCCAGGCGCCCCTCGCCGCCCAGGGTCTTCCAGCTGTCCTGCTCCCCGGCCAAGGCGTCCAGCAGGTCGAGGTACATCTTCTGGTACAGCTTTCCCTCGGGCTCGCTGACCGTGGCCTCGCCCAGGATGTCCACGGTTGCGGCAAAGCCGTCCTTCCTGAGCTTGTTCAGGGTCTTGATGGCCTGCTTGGCGTTGTCGCCGATGATGAACTGGCGGGCCATGCTTTCGATGTTGGAACGGATGGCCCGGTCCATGAGCTTGCCGGCAATGGCCTTGCCGAACCCGGCGCCCTTGATGCCCCACTTCAGAACCCCGGGCATCTCCTGATCCTCGGTCCCGAAGTACTCCCTGATGTGCCGGTGCAGGGACTCGGAGGTGTTCAGGTAGGGCAGCACGTCCATGAACCGGAACAGCTGCACCTTGAACTCCTCGTGGTGCATGGCCCAGTCCAT
>CAZUBS010000097.1:643-6884 GCA_964618595.1 uncultured Desulfohalobiaceae bacterium | reverse complement strand
ATCAGCAAAGGGGCGGAAGCCTACGGGTGGACAGGAGCCAGGCAGCGCAGCGGCTCAAGTGGCGACGGCCCAGGCCACTTGCGGCGCGGGGTGGGAATGGCCGCCTGCCTGTGGTTTGCCGGGGACGGCGGCCCCCCGTCCACCGTCATCGTCAAGCTGTTTGCCGACGGCAGCGCCAACCTGAACATGGGTGCCAGCGACATCGGTACGGGCACCAAGACCGTCATGGCCCTGGTTGTGGCCGAGGAGCTGGGGCTGGAGCCGGGGGTCATCCAGATCGAGAACGCCGACACCGGCACCACCCAGTACGCCACGCCCAGCGGGGGCAGCAAGACCGTGCCCACCGAGGCGCCAACGGTCCGGGCCGCCTGTGTCGAGGTCAAACGTCAGCTCCTGGAAATGGCGGCAGAGGACCTGGATGCCGATCCTTCCGGACTCACCTACAGGGGACGGGAGGTGGTCCTGAAAGACGATCCCTCCAAGAGCGTGGCACTCACGAGCATCAGCGGGCTGCAGAAGCGCGGGCTGGTCATGGGCATCGGCTACCGCGGTCCCAACCCCGAGGGAAAGGTGGTCAACCCGTTTGCCGCCCAGTTCTGCGAGGTGGAGGTCAACACCAGGACCGGCGAGGTCAAGGTGCTGCGCTTTCTGGGCAGCAACGAGTCCGGCCGGGTCATGGACCGGCTGACCTTTGACAGCCAGGTCTACGGCGGCATCACCATGGGCATCGGACTGGCCATGACCGAGTCCCGGATACTCGATGCAAACCGGACCGGCAAGCTGTGCACCAGGAACTGGCACGACTACAAGATTCCCACGGCCCTTGACGTGCCCGCGGACATGACCTCCCTGCCGGTCGAGCTGCCCGACCCCGAGGCCAACACCACCGGGGCCAAGGGTCTGGGCGAACCCGTGACCATCCCCACTGCGGCAGCCGTTGCCAACGCCGTGTACAATGCCCTCGGCATCCGCGTGACCGAGACCCCCATCAACCCTGTCCGGCTCATGACCCTCATGAACACCCCCGGTCCGGACCAGGAGGCATGACCATGTATGCACCGTTTTCCTACGCCAGGCCGGGCTCTCTCAAGGACGTTCTCACCCTCCTCGAGAAAGACAAGGCACATGTCCATGCCGGAGGAACCGACCTGCTGAGCTGCCTCCGGGACCACGTCTTCGAGGTGGACACCGTGGTCAGCATCTCCTCGCTCAAGGACCTCCGGGGCATTCGCCAGACCGCGGACGGCGGCCTGTCCATCGGCTCCATGACCACCATCACCGAGCTGGCCGAGAACCCGCTGGTGCGAGAGCATGCTCCCGGCCTGTCCCAGGCCGCCTCCGAGGTGGCCAGCCCCCAGCTCCGCAATCAGGGCACCCTCGGCGGCAACCTCTGCCAGAAACCCCGCTGCTGGTACTCCCGCGGCGAGTTCCACTGCCTGCGCAAGGGCGGCCAAACCTGCTATGCCGTGGGCGGGGAAAACCAGTTCCACTGCATCTTCGGAGGCAGCTCCTGCTACATCGTGCACCCCTCGGACACGGCCCCTGTTCTGGTGGCCCTCGGCGGACGGGTCAGAATCAGGGGCAGGAACGGGACCAGGACGGTTGCCGTGGAGAGCTTCCTTGTCCCCCCGGCCGAAGACCCCCGAAGAGAGACCGTGCTCGAGCCGGGAGAGGTGGTCACGGACATCCTGGTGCCCCAAACCCCTCCTTCCATGCACAGCTCCTACCGCAAGATCAGGGCCAGGCGCTCCTGGGATTTCGCCCTGGCCGGGGTGGCCCTGGCCCTTGAACTCGACGGTGACCGGGTCCGCACGGGACGGGTCGTCTGCAGCGGGGTGGCCCCGGTGCCCTGGAGATCCAGGGAAGCGGAGCAGGTCCTCACCGGAAGCCGCCTGGATGACGCGACCATTGTCGAGGCTGCCGCGGCAGCAGTGGAGCCTGCCCAGCCCATGACCCAGAACCGGTACAAGGTCGATCTGCTGCGCGGCGCCATTACAGAGGAGCTGGCTGCTGTTTCGAACTGAGCCGCCCTTGACTCGAAGCGACGACCGCGGCACCCTGCCGGACATGGCACGGCAAGCACATCCCAAGCAGCATATCAGGGTCCTGCTCATCGTGGCCCACGGCAGTCGTCAGCCGCAGGCCAACACTGAGGTCGAGGAGCTGGCCGGCCAGATGCGGGATGTAGCGCCCGGGGCCTTTGACGAGATCAGCTGCGCCTTCCTCCAGATGGGAACCCCCTCCGTGCCGGAGGGTATCGATGGTCTGGTGCAAAAAGGAGCCACCGAGGTCGTGCTTTTCCCCTACTTCACTGCCGCGGGCACCCACGTCTGCTGCGACCTGCCCCGCCTGATCAGGGAAGCGGAAAACCGCCACCCGGCCACCACCTTTCAAATGATTCCACACCTGGCAGCCATCCCCGGGCTGGGGCGGCTGATCATCGACCACGCCCTGACCCGCAGCTGAGAGTATCCTCCCGAATAGACAGCTCCGAACCGCGAGCCCCAAATCCGAAGCTCCTCTCGTGTCTACTCCCCACGGGGCATCTTAACGGGTTTGTCCGGCTCGAGCGTACTTCTTCAAAAGGCCGGTTTCGGAAAGAGGCCGTGGGTGTTCATGACCAGCCAGAATGGAAGTGCCTCGCGCCCCCCTACTCTCACTTGGTCCATGGTTGTGCCGGTCGATCCTCCTTGCACATACCGCCACCGCCTCACTCCAACTGGGATGTCCGCTCCTGTCCCCGCTACGTTTAAGAGACCAGCCCTGTCATTCCTCATATAGGACACGGATTCGGCTGGGCATGAATGCCCACGGCCTCCCACTTGTGCGCTGGTCTTATACCCTTGAATCGGATGCACCTTTAAAATCGCTGTCGTAATCGCCGAGTGGCAATCATCCCGTTCACTTCGCCCTGCATGCACTCCACAACACCCTGGTGCATCAGGGATTGACATTTCAAAATTACAGTTCATATGGTATGATATGGAAATGGTGGAGGAGTTTTTTTTTGCGATTTCCTGAAGAACCCTGCTCCAGATGAAGCAGTGTGATTGAAAAAATCAGCAGGAATGAATTTTTTTGATTGAAAAGAATCCTTGACGTCGCTTTGATCAGAAAAACGAGCTCAGGGATGTGCTGCTGCGTCGGGGACCAGACCGTGTCACTGGCTGGCGGAGGAAGTGATGCCCCATTACAAAGTGCTTTTGATCGAGCCCGACCCCTTGGCTCGGGTCTACTTCTCCAAGCTGCTCACGGAACATTTCTCCACGGACACGGCTTCTCAAAAAGAGAGCGCCCTGGAGCTGATAACTTCCCGGGGTCCTTACGCCGTCTTCGTCCTTGATCTGTCCTCCCTGGAGCAGGAGGGCGATGACTTTCTGAGCAGGCTGGAACAGGAAAATCCGGATGTGGTCACCGTCCTTATATGCGACCCCGACACCGCCACTCCCGACCGGCTGTCCAAACTGCGGTCCAGGGCTTTCCGCATCCTGTCCCGGGACTGCTCCCCCGCAGCACTGGTCCGCACCGTGCGCCAGGCCATCGAGCACCATCAGGGAGGCGGCCTCAACCACGACGCACACCAGGTCCTGACCCGGGAGGAGAAGAAGTTCTTCGCCCTGCTGGCGGATGCCGCTGCCACTTCCGGGCCCGTCTCTGGTGCGGCACTTACAGACGGTGCGCAAGGTGAAGAGGATGGTCACCCACCAGCTCCCCCCTTCAACTCACGCAGCATGTTCAAAAAGACCCTGGCCCAGGCCAAGCGCTCGTCCGTCCCCCTGGGCGTGCTCACCGTGGGACTGGTCAAAAGCACGCCGCAGGGTGAACAGTCCGTACCGGACGGCTCCCCATTCATTGATGCGTTCCAGGAGCAGCTCCTGTCCAGGCTCAGGCAGGCCGACAGCTTGTGGCGGTTCAACCCCGAGGAGCTGACCGTGCTGCTCTGGAACGTTTCCGGCCCTGAGGGACTGGAAAAGGTGGCCGCGGACATCCTGAAAATCCACGCGGATCTCGTTCGTCAGGGACAGCTCCCTGAAAACCGTCTGGATGTGCGCATCGGTGCCAGCCTGTTTCCGCAGCATGGCGATGATGCCGATGCCCTGATCGAAAAAGCCGCCAGGGCCAGGCTGTCGGTCAAAACCGGCAAGGCCTGGAGCTTCCGCCTCGCAGCTGCTTGACCCCGATTTTGTTGGAAATGCAGTCAGAGATCTCACCCTGCGGGTGGTTCCCTGCGCACAAGGACCTCCCGCTGTGCACCTGCGTCACCCTTCTTCCTGCTCCTTATACTCCATGTCGTAGATGTAGAGCATGGTTGCGGCAAAACCCATGATCAAGGGGCCATACAGCAGTCCCGGGAAACCGTACACGGTGATGCCTCCGATCATGGCCAGGAAGATGAAAAAGGGCGACATCTCGGCCTTTCCCCGCATCAGGAAGGGGCGTACGAAATTGTCGATTGAACCCACCACCACGCCGAACCACAGGGCGAGGAACATCGCCGCCTGCCGCTTTCCCACGACCCGCATGAAGACCACGCCCGGTACACCCACCACCCCGGTGCCCAGCACCGGAAGAAGCGAGGCAATACCCATGATGGTTCCCCAGAACAGCCCGGGGATGCCCACCAGGCTCATGCCGATGCCCCCCACCAGCCCCTGAAGCAGTGCCGTGAGCAGCACCCCGGTCAGGGTGGCCCGGGTAACCAGCCGGATCTTGTCGAAGATCTTGTCCTCCTGCTCCTCCCTGAGCGGTGCCAGGTCCTTGACCCTGGCAACCATGGCCTGCCCGTCCCGGACCAGGTAGAAGAGCAGAAAGATCATGATGAAGAACCCGGTCACGATCTTCAGGGTGTTGCCCAGGATCTCCGCCCCCTTGTTGACTATGTACCCTGAGGACTTTTCAGCCAGCTGCATCAGGGTCTGACCGAAATCCACACGCTCCCTGGTCCAGCCCGGAATGTGGCTTTGCAGCCATTCGGCCACACTGCCCGCCAGGGGGTGCACGGAAATGTCCTGCAGCTCCTGGGAGGATATCCAGACGTTGACCCGCCCCGCGTATTCAATGGCCTGGGCGTAGAGTGCCAGCAAAAAGAGCGCTATGGGCAGGACAATGACCAGTGCCGACCCGAGCACCATGAGCAATGCGCAGAGGTTTCTTTTGCCCTTGAGCAGCACCAGCAGGCGCTGATGAATCGGATGCAGGAGGATGGCCAGGATCATGGCCAGGACCAGGGCGTGCATCAAGGGCAGGAGAACGTAGAAGGTCAGCCCCAGGGCCAGCACCAGCAATACCAGCAGAAAGGCGCGGCTGAGCAGCCGCGGGGCCTTGATATGGTCCTGGCTCATGTACTCGTGCTCCTGTGGGCTGGCGACGACATCGTGCAAGTATAGCCTTTATGAATCGATAGACCTCAAGCCGGGCCGTGTGGGACGGCCCCTTCACCGCTTTGCCTCCTGGCCTTACACCAAGCCCCTGTTCCGGACAACAGGCCTGGGAGTCCCCAGCCGGTTTCCCTGGCTCTCCCTGCCCAGGCCCTTGTGCCGGATGAACACCGCCCTGGGCACCCCCGGACCAGCTTCGAATTAAAAAACATTTTTGATTTCAGGATGTTATGCCTGAGAAGACCGTTGGCACAGCTCTTGATCATGTCCTGAAACCCTGCCCGTGGGCTCTGACTGCACAACAGCCCCTCAGCCGTCGGTCATGCACACGGACACGGTCCCCCGCCGGGACGGTCGCACCTCAGGGCATGGTCCCCGTCCCTCCCGGCTGCACCTTCGACCCGGGAGCGCTATCATGAAACAGCTCACTACCTGCCTTGCACTGGCGGCCTTGAGCCTGGCCCTGCTGCCTTCCCCCGGCCGGGCCTCGCTCTTCTTTTCCGAGTACGTTGAGGGAAGCTCCTACAACAAGGCCCTGGAGATCTTCAATCCTGCAGCAGCTGCTGTCGACCTGGCGGATTACAGCATCAGAGTCTACTCGACCGGTGCCGCCACACCCAGCAGGACCATCACCCTTTCCGGCACATTGGCAGCTCACGAGGTTTTCGTGCTTTCCCACACCAGTTTCGAGCAGGCTGACGCGCTGGCAGACCTGACCAGCGGATACCTCAGCTTCACAGGCAATGACGCAGTGGAGCCCTACGGCCTTGACACGACATGGGACGTCATCGGCCAGATCGGGTTCGATCCTGGAGCCTTCTGGGGTGACGAAAACCTGACGCCTCAGGACATGACCCTGAACC
>CAZUBS010000097.1:0-633 GCA_964618595.1 uncultured Desulfohalobiaceae bacterium | reverse complement strand
GTAGCTGTCATTGCGCATACAAGTGCAACCGATGAACTCAAGAGCAAGGCAAACTTTCTGCTGGGCATGGGTTTTAATGGGAATGACGCCATTGCCCTCATCGATGCGAATAACAACAACTGTGACGTCATCGGTCAGATCGGCCATGATCCGGGGAGCCATTGGGGGGACGTGGCCAAGGGCACCTTGGACATGAGCCTGTTCCGCAACCCCGACATACTCACCGGAGACCCAGTAGGCAGCGATCCCTTTTTACTCACCGAATGGACCGCACTCCCCAAAGACGACTTCTCCGGCCTGGGCAGCCACGAGGTGAACGCCGTGCCCCTGCCCCCCGCCGCCCTGTTGCTCGGAACAGGCCTCCTCGGGGTGCTGGGAGTTGGACGGGTTTGGGAGAGGGCCTCTTTTTTCTGAACCCCCATCTGACAGCGAGCCCCCGCTTTTCTTCCTGCAGCCTGATCATCCTCCTCGGGATGATCATTGCCTCCGGCCCGGCACGACACCTGCCGGGCCGTTTTTTGGCATACTCTTCCCCCTTGAGTTTCATCCAGGCTCACGGGATGAGAACCGTGGAGCCCATGGTCCGTCGGTTCTCCAGGTCGGTGTGGGCCGTGCCCGCATCGGACAGGGGAT
>CAZUBS010000096.1:0-6895 GCA_964618595.1 uncultured Desulfohalobiaceae bacterium | reverse complement strand
CAGGAGGTGAATCTCCTTGTTCTTGATGTAGTCCACGATGTTGGGACGGCCCTCGTAGACCTTGAAGACCACCTCGGCCTCCACGCCGTGCTGCTTCAGAAAATCGGCTGTCCCCCTGGTGGCCAGGATCCTGAACCCCACGTCCTTGAATGAACGCACAGCAGGGACCAGGGCGTTCTTGTCCCGGTCGTTGACGGACACGAAGACCGTGCCCTTTTCCGGCAGCACCTGACCGGCGGCGAGCTGTCCCTTCATGAAGGCCTGGCCGAAGGTCGGGGCCACGCCTATGACCTCCCCGGTGGAGCGCATCTCCGGCCCCAGGATGACATCCACCTCCTGAAAACGGTTGAACGGAAAGACCGATTCCTTGACCGAGACATACCCCCCCTTGCGCTGTGACCAGGGGTCCAGCTCCTTGAGGGTGTGGCCCATCATCACGGAGGTGGCCAGCCTGGCCAGGGGCACGCCCGTGGCCTTGCTCACGAAGGGGGCGGTGCGCGAGGCCCTGGGGTTGACCTCCAGGATGTAGACATCGCGGTCCTTGACCGCGAACTGGATGTTCATGAGGCCGATCACGTTCAGCTCTCTGGCCAGGGCCTTGGTCTGGTTGGAGATCTCCTGAACGATCTCCGGGTCGAGGGTGTGGGGGGGGATGACGCAGGCCGAGTCGCCGGAGTGGATGCCGGCCTCCTCGATGTGCTCCATGATGCCGGCCACGTATGTGTCCGTCCCGTCGGACAGCGCGTCCACGTCCACCTCAGTGGCGTTTTCCAGGAACTTGTCAATCAGGATGGGGTGGTCCGGCGCAGCAATGACCTCGTGACGGAAGTAGCTGGTCAGGGCTTCGGAGCTGTACACGATCTCCATGGCCCTGCCCCCGAGCACGTAGGAGGGTCGGACCACCACGGGGTAGCCGATCCGCGCTGCCTCGACAGTGGCCTGCTCCAGGGTCATGGCCGTGCCGTTGGCCGGCTGGCGCAGATCGAGCTTGTTGAGCAGGGCCTGGAAGCGTTCCCGGTCCTCGGCCCGGTCGATGGAGTCGGGCGAGGTCCCGAGAATGGGTACTCCCGCACGCAGCAGGGGCACGGCCAGGTTGAGCGGGGTCTGCCCCCCGAACTGGACAATGACACCGTCCGGCTTCTCCTGCTCCACGATGTTCATCACGTCCTCGAAGGTCAACGGCTCGAAGTAGAGCCTGTCCGAGGTGTCGTAATCCGTGGACACGGTCTCGGGGTTGGAGTTGACCATGATCGACTCCACCCCGAGGTCCTTGAGGGCGTAGGCGGCGTGAACGCAGCAGTAGTCGAACTCGATGCCCTGGCCGATGCGGTTCGGCCCCCCGCCCAGGATCATGACCTTGCGCCCGGATCCCGGCTGGACCTCCCGCCCTTTTTCATAGGTGGAGTAGTAGTAGGGGGTGTAGGCCTCGAACTCGGCCGCGCAGGTGTCCACCAGGTAGTAGGTGGGAACGATGTCCAGCTTCTTGCGCAGCGCGCGCATGTCCAGCTCGCCGCGCTTCCACATGGCGCCCAGCTGGCGGTCGGAGAAGCCATACTCCTTGGCCCTGCGCAGGATATCCCGCAGCCTGGGGTTGTCGGGGTCTATGTTTTCCTCGAGACTGAATGCAGAGAGCTCCTCTTCCAGGGCAAGCAGGTCCTTGATCTGACGCAGAAACCAGGGGTCGATGGCCGTGGCTTCGAAGATCTCTTCCAGGTCGGCTCCGGCCAGCATGGCCGTCCTGATGTCGAAGATGCGCTTTGAGTTGGGGGTCCTGAGCCTGATGAGCAGCTCGTCCTTGTCCGGCACGGGCAGGTCGTAGCGGCTGCCCAGGCCGGACTCCCCGACCTCGAGGGAGCGCAGCCCCTTTTGCAGGGCCTCCTTGAAGGTGCGCCCGATGGCCATGGTCTCGCCAACGCTCTTCATGGCCGTGCTGAGCTGGTCCCTGGCGCCGGGGAACTTCTCAAAGGTGAAGCGCGGGATCTTGACCACGCAGTAGTCGATGGTCGGCTCGAACGAGGCCATGGTCTCCCGGGTGATGTCGTTGGGGATCTCGTCCAGGGCGTAGCCCACTGCCAGCTTGGCCGCAATCTTGGCGATGGGAAACCCCCTGGCCTTTGAGGCCAGGGCCGAGGAACGGGACACCCTGGGGTTCATCTCGATGACCACCATCTCCCCGCTGGCCGGGTCGATGGCGAACTGCACGTTCGACCCCCCTGTTTCCACGCCGATCTCCCGCATGATGGCCAGGGCGGCGTTGCGCATCATCTGGTACTCGTTGTCGGTCAGGGTCTGGGCCGGGGCCACGGTGATGGAGTCCCCGGTATGCACGCCCATGGGGTCCACGTTTTCAATGGAGCAGATGACCACGCAGTTGTCGTTCTTGTCCCGCATCACCTCCAGCTCGAACTCCTTCCACCCCAGCACCGACTCCTCGAGCATGACCTCGTGGGTCAGGCTGGCGGCCAGCCCCCGGCTGCAGATCTCCTCCAGATCCTCCATGTTGTAGGCCACCCCCCCGCCTGTCCCGGCCAGGGTGTAGGCCGGACGGACGATCAGCGGGAAGGGGATGCGCCGCCCCCACTGCCTGACCTCGTCCAGGTTGCGGGCAATCCCGCTCTTGGGGACCCTGAGGCCGATGTCCTCCATGGCCCTGCGAAACTGCTCCCGGCTCTCGGCCTTCTGGATGACCGGAAGGGATGCCCCGATCAGCTCCACGCCGTGGGCCTGCAGAACACCCATCTCGGACAGGGCCACCGCCGTGTTCAACCCGGTCTGCCCCCCCAGGGTGGGCAGCAGGGCGTCGGGCTTTTCCTTGGCTATGATCTTGGCCACGGTGTGCGGCTCGATGGGCTCGATATAGGTGCGCTCTGCCAGCTCCGGGTCGGTCATGATGGTGGCCGGGTTGGAGTTGACCAGGATGACCTCGTACCCCTCTTCCTTGAGGGCCTTGAGGGCCTGGGTGCCGGAGTAGTCGAACTCGCAGGCCTGACCGATGACGATCGGACCCGAACCGATGAGCATGATGCGCGTGATGTCAGTTCTTTTTGGCATGGAGGCACACTGTTGTTAGGAGGCCGTTGAGAAATTTCTGAGCACGCCGGCAAGCGCCCGTACCCCGGATGAGTTACGCTATCTGGTTTCACCGGGCAAGCCGTTGCAAGCCGATCCCGCCTGCCGCGGGGCGCTCCTTGACAGGGGAAGCCATCGTTCCTAGAAAATTAGTTGGATCAAACTTTTTCGGGCCTGCTTCACTCCCGAGGGCTCGAGCAGGGAGAAACCAATGTGGGATGCGGTCATTGTTCTTGTCGCGGTCGGTGTGGCCTTGTTCTTCGTGATCAAGCGTCTCAGGCGGTCGGTCAAAAGCGCAGCCAGCGGCGAAAGCGCCTGCACCAGCTGTGAAGGCTGCCCGGTCAGCAGCTCGGTCCATTGTCAGGAGCGCCTGCAGCGGCTGGAGAACCCGCGGACCGATTCCGGCCATCCGGGTTCTCAGGACTGACGGCCCCGGATACTGGTGATCTTTCCAGACGGCCGGGGCCTGCCCTGCTCAGGTCAGGGCCCCGCCTCCCCTTTCAGGACACCCTGCTTCCCGGTGTGACCTCCTGCGAAGGAACGACCAGCCGGAGTGCCCCCTTCTCGTGCACTGCCAGCACCATGCCCTGGGATCTGACCCCACGGATGGTCCGGGGCTTGAGATTGGCCACCACCACCACCTGCCTGCCCGGCAGGTCGTCCGGGCTGTAGTGCTCGGCCACCCCGGCCACCAGCTGCCGGGGCTCCGTTTCCCCCAGGTCCACCATGAGCTGGAGCAGCTTGTCCGCCCTGGGAACGGTCCGGGCGGAAAGAATGGTGCCAATGCGCAGGTCCAGCTTCTGAAAGTCGCTGAACTCGGCAAGGCTTTCTTCCGGGGCTGCCACATCCTTTTGGGGGGGGCATGGGGAGGGATCCTTCTCCGGCTCGAGCCGCGGAAAGAGGTTCGAGCTCCGGGAAACCCCTGTTCCAGGTTCGAGCCCGCCCCAGTGGTCGAGCTCCTCCGACAATGTCCGGCGCGAGTCCCCCAGCCCCAGCTGCCCCAGCATGCCCGCGGCGGCATGGGGCATGACCGGGACCAGGTGCCTGGCTATCTTGCGCAGGCTTTCCAGGACATTGTACATGACCGTGGCCAGCTGCGCCTCCTCCCCCTGCTTGTGCAGGGCCCAGGGCTGCTCGCTGTCGATATAGCGGTTCAGCCCCCGGATCGCCTCCCAGAGCGACTCCAGGGCCCTGGAGAACCGGACCCCTGCAAAGCCTTGCTGAAAGTCGGCCAGGGCCGTGCGGACCAGGTCCCCGAGAGGGCCGGGCTGCTGCCGATCCCGGCCCGGGTCGGGGACCAGCCCCGCAAAGTACTTGTGGGTCATGGCCAGGGTCCTGTTCAACAGATTGCCCAGGTCATTGGCCAGGTCGGCGTTGCGCCGCCCAACCAGGGCCTCCTCGGTGAAGCTGGCGTCGTTGCCGAAGGTCATCTCCCTGAGCAGGAAGTAGCGGAAGGTGTCCATGCCGTATTTCTCGGCCATCTCCAGGGGCTTGACCACGTTGCCGATGCTCTTGGACATCTTCATGTCCTTGATCAGCCAGTACCCGTGCACGTTGAGATGCCTGTAAAGCGGGATTCCCGCCGCCTTGAGCATGGTGGGCCAGAAAATGGCGTGGGGCTTGAGGATGTCCTTGGCCACGAGGTGCTGCGCCACGGGCCAGAAGCTGCGAAATGGCTCCCCGTCCGGGTACCCCAGGGCGGAAACATAGTTGATCAGGGCGTCGAACCAGACATAGGTCACGTACCGGTCGTCAAAGGGCAGCTCGATGCCCCAGGTCAACCTGGTCTTGGGGCGGGAGATGCACAGGTCCTCCAGCTCCCCGGACCTGAGCAGGCTGACCACCTCGTTTCTATACCGTTCCGGGCGGATGAAATCGGGGTTCTTCTCCAGATGGTCGAGCAGCCAGTCGCGGTATGCGGACATGCGGAAGAAGTAGTTGGCCTCGGTGATCCGGGCCGGGGGCTTGCCGTGGTCCGGGCAGCTCCCCTCGACCAGCTCCTTCTCGGTCAGAAACCGCTCGCACCCGTAGCAGTAGAGCCCCTCGTACTCGGCAAAGTAGATGTCCCCGTTGTCGTGGACCCGCTGCAGGATGTCCTGCACCACCCGCACGTGACGCTCCTCCGTGGTCCGGATGAAGTCGTCGAAGCTCAGCCCCATCTCCACCCACTGCTCCCGGAAGGCCCGGGAGATTTGTCCGGCATACTCGCGGGGGGTCATTCCCGCCTGCTCCGCGGCCTGCACGATCTTGTCGCCGTGCTCGTCCGTGCCCGTCAGGAAGAAGACATCCCTTCCCATGGCCCGGTGGAACCTGGCCAGTGTGTCGGCAACTATGGTGGTGTACGCGTGTCCCAGGTGGGGCCTGGCATTGACGTAGTAGATGGGTGTGGTGATGTAGAAGCGGTCCACCGTGTCTCCGGAAAAAACCTTACGTTACAATGTGAAGCACCCGCGACTGAATCCCTACCCCGGAAGCCGGCCGGTCCAGTGCAGCCTTCCGCTCTCTCACGACTTCTTTTTCGGGGCTGCCTTCTGGGTCTTCTTGCGCCGTCCCCTGGATCGCCCGCGCCGCTTCTTCGGCTTGGGTGCCCTGCCGTCCCCGGAAGCATCCCCGGCTGCCTGGGAAGCAGCGCCCTTCTCCCCCTGGGAAGTGGCAGGGGCTGATTCTGTCTTCTGCTGCCGAGGCTCCGGCTTGGCCTCCCGGGTGGGCTTCCCCTGCGTGGCGTCCCGGGTGGGCTTTCCCTGCTTCCCCTGCTGCAAGGGCTCCCTGGACCTGTCCCTGTCCTGTCCGGCCTCGGCAGGGGCAGGGTAGATGTGGTCCCATTCCTCGAGGGTGATCTCCTTTTCCTCGCCCTGCTCGGTCAGGACCACCAGAGAGTCGCGCAGCAGGTTGGAGCGCAGCACCTTGACCCTGCCCAGGCTGGTCTGGAGCTTCTTGCCGATCTTGGGGCAACGCTTGCGGAACTGTGCATAGTTCTCCTGCTCATACCCCAGGCAGCACAGCAGGCGGCCGCAGGCCCCGGAGATCTTGGCCGGGTTCAGGAAGAGCTGCTGCTCCTTGGCCATCTTGATGGTCACCGGCTCGAACTGGCGCAGGAACCTGCGGCAGCAGCAGACCTGGCCGCAGTTGCCGATCCCTCCAAGCATCTGCGCCTCGTGCCGCACCCCGATCTGGCGCAGCTCGATGCGGGTCCGGTAGATCTTGACCAGGTCCTTGACCAGCTCTCGAAAGTCGATGCGTCCGGGTGCGGTGAAGTAGAAGACGATCTTGCTGCGGTCGAAAAAGACCTCCACGTCCACGAGCTTCATGTCCAGCCCGTGCTGGGAGATGTAGCGCTTGCAGGTCTCAAAAGCCTCTTTGGCCAGGACCTCGTTCTCGTGCTGCACGGCCTCGTCTTCCTGGCTGGCCACCCGGAAGATGGGCTTCATGACCTCGGGGTCCACGTTGCGCGGAGGCTCGTCGAGCAGCAGGGACACAGTGCCCAGCCCCAGGCCCTCGTTGGTCTTGACGATGACCTTGGTGCCCTTCTGCACCACGAATGGCGTGGACTGAAAGTAGTAGATATGCCCCTGATCCCGAAACTTGACGCCTATATAATGAGCCATGTGTGTTTGTTGAACCTCTGTATTTTTTAGCTCAAAGCTCAAAGCTGAAAGCTGAAAGTAAGAAATCATCTATCACCGGCAGAGCCGGTGGTATGAGGATGGCCCCTCGAAGGGACCGTATGCTTTCAAAGCCAAGCAACAAAGCTCTGGATTCCCGACTTCGCGGGAATGACGGAATAGCTTAAAAGTCATCCTCGGGCTTGACCCGGGGATCCAGTGCC
>CAZUBS010000095.1:0-6947 GCA_964618595.1 uncultured Desulfohalobiaceae bacterium | reverse complement strand
CCGCCGGGGAGGGCATGCTCTGCGGGGGAAGGGTGCGGGTCAAGCTGGAACACGCCGCGCCCACTCCAAAGACCGTTGCCCCTTTCGAGCAACTGGCGGAGCTGATCGGCAGGGGGCGCAGTGGAATCCTGGTCAGCAAGGTATCCGGTCCCGCCGACCGGCTGGAGCTTGAAGCGCGGTGGGTCATGGGAGAGCAGGGCTTTGTAGGGAAGGCACCTGCGGCACCTCTTGCAGACCGGTTGCAGGAGGCGATCGAGACCGACCAGGTTGCCGGTTCCATCGAGCTTGCGCAGGGCTGTTTTCTGGTGGAGCCCTTTGCGGCCGGGACCGAGGCCGTGATCGTGGGGGCGGGCCATGTGGCCCAGGCCACGGCCAGACTGACGGCCATGACCGGTTTTCGCACCGTGGTGCCGGACGACCGGCCAGAGTTCGCCAACAAGGAGCGATTTCCAGAGGCCGACCAGGTCATGGTGCTGGAATCCTTTGAGGGCTGCTTCGACCGGGTGGGGCCGGGGAAGAACAGCTTTCTGGTCATCATGACCAGGGGGCATGCCCACGACAAGACCGTGCTGGGCCAGGCCCTGGCCACCGGGGCCTGCTACATCGGCATGATCGGCAGCACCAGGAAGCGGACGGCAATTTACGACGCCCTGCGGAAGGAGGGCATGGTCGGGGCGGACCTGGCCCGGGTGCACTGCCCCGTCGGGGTGTCCATCAAGGCGGAGACACCGGCCGAGATCGCGGTGAGCATCGTGGCGGAGATGATCCTGAAGCGGGCGGAGCTCCTGGGCCATGCCGGGTGACGTGGCCGCGATCGTTCTGGCGGCGGGGCTGTCCAGCCGCATGGACCGTTTCAAGCCCCTGGCCCCACTGGGTGACTCCACCGTGCTGGGGCGGGTGATGGCCACACTCGCCTGCGCCGGGGTGGAACAGGTCCTGGTGGTCACGGGTCACCGAGCCGAAGAGGTGGCAGGCATGGCCAAGGGGGGCGGGGCCCGGGCAGTGCGCAACCCGGACTATCACGAGGGCATGTTCACCTCGGTTCGGGCCGGGGTGAAGGGTCTTGATCCGGAGACGTCCGGGTTTTTCCTGTTGCCGGTGGACATCCCCCTGGTCAGACCGGCCACCCTGCGCCGGCTGATCGAGGTTTTCGACCCGGGCAGTGCGACTGTGGTCCACCCTGCCTTTTTAGGGCGGCGCGGCCACCCCCCCCTGCTGTCAGCACAGATTATCCCCAGGATCATGAAGTCCCATGGACATGGTGGGCTGCGGGCCGTGCTGGAGCGGTTCGAGGCCGGGAATGCCCACCGGGTGAAGGAGGTGGCCGTGGCGGATGCGGGGGTCCTGCAGGACATGGACACGGAACAGGACTATCTGGAGGTCTGCCGACGCTGGGCCTCGCGGGGTCTGCCCAGCCAGGAGGAGTGCCGGGCCCTGCTGGACCTGGCCGGGACACCGGAGCGGGCCAGGCTCCACGGCAGGGCCGTGGCCCGGGTGGCCGTGGCCCTGGGCCGGGCAGTAAATCAGAGCCAGGCCCGGGACGTTGTGCTGGATCTGGAACGCATCGAGCGGGCCGCCCTGGTGCACGACCTGGCCAAAGGCCACCCCAGTCACGAACAGGAGGGGGGAAGGCTTCTCTCTGAGTGGGGGTTCACCGACATCGCCGCCATGGTGGCCGCCCACCGGGACCTGGCCCCTGAGCCGGCTTCGCCGGTCAGCGAGCAGGAGGTGCTCTTCTTGGCGGACAAGGTGGTGGCCGGGACCGAGCTGGTGCCTTTGGAAAGGCGATACGATCTGGTCCTGGAGCGTCACGGCGCCGACCCCGAGGCGAGAAAGGACATCCAGGGGCGCAAGGAACGGGCACTCCGGATTGCGGTCAGGGTGGAAGCGGTCATGGGAAAAAAATTGCAGGGTGTGGCAACAACAGCCCTGGAGACGGATCCAAAAACGGCCTGAACGGCTATCTGTCCTTGCGCAGCACCACCGATGTCTCCACCTGCCGGTCGGGGATCTTCCAGTAGGTCCTGAGCAGTTGCTCGGTCTCTGCCCGGCTGGTGATCCTGTACCCGTTGCGGACATAGAACCTGACAGCCCAGAGGGCGTCGCTCCAGGTTCCCACCAGCAGGGGCGTGCCGGTCAGCGTCTCCAGGTGGGCCAGCAGCCTCCGACCCACTCCCCGGCCCTGCTCCCTGGTGCGCACGTAGGCATGGCGGATCAGGGTGACACAGCCCCGGTCCTGAATGCCCATGACACCGGTCAGATCGCCTTTTTCCTCCTCGCCCCAGAACACGACCCCATCCCCGATCTCCTCCCCGAGCTCCTGCAGGGGCATGTACGGTTCCTTCCACCGGTCGCCGGGGATGATGCCCTTGTAGGCGCGGGCCGCGTCGTTGATGATGCTGAACAGGGTGTCCAGGTCTCGTTGCGAGCACTGTCGGATCATGGAAGTCCTCCCCTTGTGTGGGGCAGGCCGTGTGACTGTCTGCCGGGGTCTTTTGCCCAGTTGTGGTCGGATCGTCGGGATTCGTCAACGGGCAAACAGGAAAACAGTGCAGGGGTTCTTCTTTTTTTTTCAAATGCTTGCACCTCGTCAGAATTTCGATATATATGGAAGATGGACAGGGTTGCTTTGAATGAGACACCAACACTATTGCATCAGGAGGTTCAGTCATGGCACGGACAAAGTCACAGCAAGGCCGGTTGTCGAGCAGGCTCGAGGACATTTGCAAGAACACCCAGGAGCTGCTGGATGCCACAGAGGGCAAGGTCGACGCCAAGTCCAAGGAGCTCAGGGAGCGCCTGCAGGCCAATCTGGACACCATCAAGGACGAGTATGATCTTTTGGAAAACAGGGTCTCTGAGAGGATTCAGGCCACCGACCAGACCATCAGGGAGAAACCCTATCAAGCCCTTGGGATCACCTTTGGACTGGGGCTGATCTTTGGCTGGCTGATGCACAGGAAGTGATCATGAGCGGCGCGTTGGGCTCCCTCTGCGACCTGGCCCGTGCGGTCACGGACACACTGAACGACGGACTGTCCCTCATGGAAACCAGGCTCAGGCTGATGAGCCTCGAGCTGCAGGAGGAAAAGGGCCGCATTGTGGGGCTGTTGGTCTGGACAGCCCTTTCCGTGCTCTTCGCCATGCTGGCCATCGTCATGGTGACCTTCACCGTGGTCTATCTCCTGGAGGGCAGGCAGAGGGTAGTGGCCCTCATCCTGTTTGCGGCTTTCTATTCCCTGGCAGCTGTTGTCTCGGGCCTGGTGATCCGAAAGAAGCTGCTCTCGACCCGGCCTTTTTCCCAGACCCTGGAAGAGTTCAAAAAAGACAGGGGGTGCTTTTAGGATCATGAGCAGGCAACTGGAAGCGGAAAAGAAAGAGCTGGTGCTGCAGAGCGACATGCAGCGGGCCTTGCTTCGCCTGGACATCGAGCGCCTCAAACGCAGGAATTACGCCCTGGATGCAGGCCTTGGCCTGGCTGACCTGGCAGTGACCTTGAAAAGGCTGCTCCCCTCGTCAAGAGAGTGAAGGGGAGGCCGGGCTGCCCTGGGGTCGATCACGGGGGGGCAGTCCCGGCAGTATTCCTGTGGTCCTTGTAGGTCTGTAGCTCCGATCCTTGACCACTGAGGGGCAAAGGGTCATGAAGGCCTGATGAAAACCCTGGGCATCGATCTGCTTGCCGAGCTGGAGCGCCCGGAGCTGTCGGCCATCCGCAGATCCTTCCACAAACGTTCATTTCCAAGGGGCACGATCGTCTTCAGGTCCGACGAACCGGAGAACCTGGTCTTCGTGATCCGCTCCGGCCGGGTCAGGGTCTACCTGGCCTACGAGGACAAGGAGTTCACCCTGGCCATCCTGGGGCCGGGCGACATCTATGCAACCCACGCCGGAACTTATGTCCAGGCCATGGAGGAGACCGAGCTCCTGGTGGCCGGGGTGGAGGCGGTGCGCCGGGGGCTGATCGACGTGCCGGAGTTCACCAGGACCATGGTCAGAGTGCTTGGCAACATCCTCAAGAGCACGTTCTCCATCATCGGCAGCCTGGCCTTCAAGGACATCTACAAGCGGCTGCTGGAGTTTCTGATCGAGCAGGCCAGGGAGCAGGGCCGGGTCACCGACCAGGGCACAGTGGTCACTCTGGACCTGACCATGGAGCAGCTCTCCCGGGTTGTCGGAGCGACGCGCCAGACCACCTCCAGCCTGCTCAACGAGATGATCCGCTCGGGCTTGGTGGTGAAACTGCAAAGAGGGGTCTACTGCATCCCCGACCTGGAGGCCCTGCAACGGGCCGCCGAGTAATCCCGCCGCCCACCACCCTCCCTTTGTCGGATAGCCGACAGTCTGAATCGGAAATTCCTGCTATGCGGGTTCTGTGTGGTCTTCACACCAGCGAACCTCCTGTGCATCACGATGACAGGGGGGTGCAAAATTCTTCCTATACGGAGGTGTACCATGGCCAAGGAGAAACGGACCATCGACGATCTCACCCTGTGGGACGATGCCAAGCAGATGATCAAAAAGGCCGCTGCGGACGGGGTGGAAACCGTCTGGGACCGGCTGGAGGAGCAGACCCCCCACTGCCTGTTCTGCGAAAGCGGACTGACCTGCCAGAAGTGCGTCATGGGACCCTGCCGCATCAGCGCCAAGGGCGACAAGAAGAAACGCGGCGTGTGCGGTGCGGACGCCGACCTCACCGTGGCCCGCAACTTCGGCCGCTTCGTGTCCGGCGGGGCCGCCTCCCACTCCGACCACGGCCGCGACCTGGTGGAGACCCTGCACGCGGTGGGCCTGGGCAAGACCAAAGACTACCAGGTCAAGGACGAAGCCAAGCTGAAACGCATTGCCGAGGAGATCGGCCTGGACGTGGCGGGCAAGTCAACCCAGGAGATGGCCAAGGATCTGGCCGAGGCGCTGATCCAGGACTTTGGCTTTCTCACCGACTCCCTGTCCTTTCTGAGCCGGGTGCCTGAGAAGCGTCGCGAGGTGTGGGCCAAGGCCGGCATCACTCCCCGGGGCATCGACCGGGACATCGTGGAGATGATGCACCGCACCCACATGGGCGTGGACAGCGACCCGGTCAGCCTCTGCCTGCACTCGGCCAGGCTCTGTCTGGGCGACGGCTGGGGAGGCTCCATGATCGGCACCGAGCTCTCGGACATCATGTTCGGCACGCCTGAACCCAAGACCAGCACCGTCAACCTGGGGGTGCTCAAAAAGGATCAGGTCAACATCATGGTCCACGGCCACAGCCCCATTGTCTCGGAAATGGTCCTGGATGCGGCACGCGAACCCGAGTTCATCGAGCAGGCCAAGGCGGCTGGGGCGCAGGGCATCAACCTGGCCGGGCTGTGCTGCACCGGCCACGAGCACCTTATGAGCAAGGGCAGCGCATGGGCGGCCAACCACCTCATCGCCGAGCTGGCCCTGGTCACCGGGGCGGTGGAGATGATTATCGTGGACTACTAGTGCATCATGCCCAGCCTGGTGCAGGTGGCAGACTGCTGCCAGAGCAAGTTCGTGTCCACTTCGGACAAGGCCAAGTTCGCCGGGGCCGAGCACGTGGAGTTCAACTACACCAACGCCCGGGAGCAGGCCCGCAAGCTGGTGGCCCTGTCCATCGAGCTCTACGAGCAGCGCGATCCGTCCCGGGTGGACATCCCGGCCCAGCCGGTGGAGTTGATGACCGGCTTTTCCAACGAGGCCATCCTCGGGGCCCTGGGCGGCTCGCCCGATCCTCTGATTGAGGCCATCAAGGCGGGTCAGGTGCGCGGCGCCGTGGGCATCGTGGGCTGCAACAACCCCAAGCTCAAGCACGATTACTGCCACGTCAACCTGGCCAAGGAGATGATCAAGCGCAACATCCTGGTGGTGGTCACAGGCTGCGCCACCGTGGCCATGGGCAAGGCAGGGCTGCTCATGCCCGCTGCGGCAGACATGGCCGGGGACGGACTGAAGGCCGTCTGCCAGTCCCTGGGCATCCCCCCGGTGCTGCACGTGGGCAGCTGCGTGGACAACTCGCGCATCATCCACCTGTGCGCGGTGCTGGCCAATGCTCTGGGCGTGGACATCTCGGACCTGCCAGTGGCGGCCAGCGCACCGGAGTGGTACTCGGAAAAGGCCGCGGCCATCGGCCTTTACGCCGTGGCGAGCGGCATCTACACCCACCTGGGCCTGCCCCCGAACATCCTGGGCAGCGAGCTGGTGACCACTCTGGCTCTGAACGGGCTGGAGGACGTGGTGGGGGCTGCCTTCGCCGTGGAGTCCGATCCCTTCAAGGCGGCCGACCTGATCGACGCGCGCATCAAGGCCAAGCGCACGGCACTGGGGCTCAGCGAATAGGCAGGCGCTGCGCGCCGTGGCGAAGCTGGAAGCTCGAAGCTGGAAGCAAGAACAGAGAAGGTCATATACAACGGGCTGCGGCCGGCAGTGCCGGCCGCAGCCCATGGATACGCCATGAAACTCGCCTTTGCCGGGAAGGGCGGGGTGGGCAAGACCACCCTGGCCGCCCTGGCCGCTGATTATCTTGCCCGGCAGGGGCAGGACGTCTGGATGGTGGACGCGGACACGGCCCTGTCCCTGGGGCAGGCCTCTGGGCTGTCGCGGGAGGAGCTGCCCGTGCCGCTGGTGCAACGAGAGGACCTGGTCAGGGAGCGCATCGGCTCGGGACTTTTGAACCTTACCCCGGACGTGGACGATCTCCCGGCAAGGCTTGCGGTGGATGTGCCCCTTGGCGGACCGACCGCCAAGGGGAAGGCCCCTGGAGCCAAGCGCCTGCTGGTCATGGGGTCGGTGTCCACGGCGGGGGGGGGGTGCGCCTGCCGTTCCCCGACCACCGCTTCGGTTTCGTGCTGCTGATGGGCACGCGGGATCATACGCGCAGTGCCGAGGGGGTTCTCGACGAAGCGGCGCGCGTGCTGCATCCCGAGGGAGTGCTGTGCGTTCTCCTC
>CAZUBS010000094.1:0-6997 GCA_964618595.1 uncultured Desulfohalobiaceae bacterium | reverse complement strand
TTCTGTATCCCTTCTTTCTGGGCTCTTCACTTCTTTCAATCTTGCTTTGAGCTTTGAGCTTTCAGCTTTGAGCTTCCTGTTTCCAGCTCATTACACCATCACCGAGGAGGTGGCCTCTTCCAGGGTGGTCACGCCGCCCAGCACCTTGCGGATGGCGTCCTCCTTGAGGGTGTGCATCTTGCCCGCCTTGTGGGCCGCGTCCGCGATCTCCTGGGACGAGGCCCGGCGCATGATCATGTCCTGGACCAGTGCGTCGTTGACCAGGATCTCATAGACTCCGGTCCTGCCGATGAATCCCGTGTTGCGGCACTGATGACAGCCTCCGCCGCGCTTGAACGAGGCCTCCTTGACATTCTCCAGCCCCCAGAACCTGAGCATGCTCGAGTCCGGGCGGTACTCTTCCGTGCAGTACGGGCAGATCTTGCGCACCAGCCGCTGGGCAAAGGAGACCAGCAGCACCGAGGAGACCAGAAACGGCTCGATGCCCATGTCCACCAGCCTGGTCACTGCCCCGGCAGCGTCGTTGGTGTGCACCGTGCTCAGCAGCCGGTGCCCGGTCAGGGCGGCCTGTACCGAGATATGCGCGGTCTCCTGGTCCCTGATCTCGCCCACCATGACCACGTCCGGATCCTGGCGCAGGATGGACCTGAGCCCGCCGGCAAAGGTCATGCCCGCCTTGCGGTTGAGCTGGACCTGGCGGATCCTGCTGATGCGGTACTCCACCGGGTCCTCGACCGTGACGATGTTGATGTCCGGCTTGTTGATGGCCGTGAGCAGGGCGTACAGGCTGGTGGACTTGCCGCTCCCCGTGGGGCCGGTGCTCAGGATCATGCCGTAGGGCTTGTGGATGACCGCCTCCATCTTGCGCTGGTCTTCCTCGGCCATGCCGATCTGCTCCAGGGTGTAGACCCCGGAGCTCATGTCCAGCAGTCGGAGCACCACATTCTCGCCGTGGATGGTGGGCAGGGCCGAGGCGCGCACGTTGATCTCCCTGCCCTCCATGTTGATGGTGAAGCGTCCGTCCTGGGGGATCCTGGTGGTGGCAATGTCCATGTTGGACAGGATCTTCAGCCGCGAGATCACGGGCAGAAACATGGACTTGGGCGGGGCCGGAACCTCCTGCAGCCTGCCGTCGATGCGGAAGCGGATAGAGACCGACTCCTTTTCCGGGCTGATGTGGATGTCGCTGGCCTTCTCCCTGATGGCCTGGGCCAGGATGGAGTTGACCAGGCGGATGACCGGCGCTTCCTCGGCCATGTCCTGCAGGGAGCGCACCTCCACGTCTTCCGAGCGCGAGACCACGGCAATGCCCTCGTCCTCCCTGGGCTGATCGATCTTCATCTCCTTGAAGTCCTCGATCATCTCTCCAATGCCGGAGTAGGAGCCGTACATGGCCCCGAACAAGGTGTTCAGCTCGTGCTCGGCACAGATGACCGGCTCGGCCTCCAGGTTGGTGATGTCCTCCACCATGTCCAGGGCATTGATGTCCAGGGGGTCGGTCATGGCCACCAGGAGCAGGTTTCTCTCCCTGGCCATGGGCACGATCTTGGTCCTGCGGGCCATTTCAGCCGGCAGGTGGTTGGCCAGGCTCATGTCCAGGGCATAGTCGTCGGGGTGGTAGCGCTTGATGCGCAGCTGCTTGGAGATGAGGTCGATGATCCGCGGTTCCTGCACGATGTTCTGCTGGATGAGGTACTCGCCGAGCTTCATTCCCGCCCGCTTGTGCTCCACAAGGACCTGGGCAAGCTGCTCCTCGGTGATCAGCCCTCCCTGGACAAGCATCTCCCCGAGTCGTGGCCGGTTACGCAAGGATACGGCTCCTTGTGGTTGCAGGTTGCAGCGGGCGGTACGTTGACGAATACCTTCGCAAAAGACTTCTGTCGTTCTGCCGGTGAGAGATCTTCACGGCAGGCCCGCCAGAATCAAGGGGCTGGTCCGGGAAAAATCCACCACCTCCAGATCCCTGCCGAGCTCCCTGGAAAGCCGCTCCTGCAGTGTGTGGGCGGCATGCACATCCAGCCTTTCATCGAGGACCACATGGAAGCGCACACCCCCGTCCCCGTCCCTGGAGGTGACCAGCCGCACCCCGAGACCGGGATGCGACTCCCTGAGCAGGTCCCGGTACTCCTTGAACCGGGCATACCCAACCGCGAGCGTGTCGGCCTGATCGATCCGCAGCCAGCAGCCTTGCGGTGGAGTGGAGTGCAGCTCCTCGATGATCGGGAAACGGACCGGGGTTCCGGCTTCGACCCAGCCAGGATCGCCCAGCTCCGGGTTCAGTGACAAGATGCGCGCGAGCACCAGGTTTTTCATGCGCCCGGGATCGTCCACGGCATAGATGCGCGAGGCCATGTACCAGAGGGTTTCCTGCTCCAGCATCACCAGGGTCCCCAGCGGGCTGGGCCTTGCCCCGGCATCGCCGGCAGCCGCT
The DNA here is from genome assembly GCA_964618595.1 of uncultured Desulfohalobiaceae bacterium. Lineage (GTDB taxonomy): Bacteria > Desulfobacterota > Desulfovibrionia > Desulfovibrionales > CAZUBS01 > CAZUBS01. Next base: position 4,566 of record CAZUBS010000094.1, on the reverse strand, counting down.
TCTGTACCCTGTACCTCCCCCACCGTGGGTGCCGCGGGCCGGGCAGTGCCTCCCGGGTCGGCATGCGCAATGCTCCTGCCGGCACCATCCCCTCCGGGTGTTCGTTTCGGACTTTTTCCCGTGGTTTTCGCGACTGCGGCCTCCTCCATGTCCCGGCTTTCCGGGACTGCATCCGGGACCTCGGGAGCCGACCCCGGGGAATTGCCCGGTGCGAGCTGGATGTACCCCGCCACACCTCCGGCAACGAGCAGGAGCACGAGCGCTGCCGCACCCCAGCGAAGCAAGGCCGGGCCGGGTTGGCGATCCCTGCGAACTGCCGCCCGGACCAGGTCCCGGTCGGCCTTCATCCGGTTCTGGACGATCAATGCCAGCATGACCTGGTGGCAGAGGTTGATGATCTTCCTGGGATATCCCCCGGTGGCCCGGTACACCGTCACAAGCGCCGGAAAGGTGAACCTGACCGGGGCCCGGTCCATGCGCCGGGACTGCTCCAGCCTGTACCGGATCATGCCCCTGGTATCGGAAAAGGACATCGGTCCCAGCTCAGCCAGGACATTGATCCTGTCGGCGAAGTTCGGGCGGCTTTCCAGCACCTCGCTGAACTCCCGCTGGGCAAAAATGACGATCTGGAGCAGCTTCTGGTTGTTGGCCTCGTAGTTCAAAAGCTCCCGCAGGATCTCCAGCCCAAAGGCCGGCATCTTCTGCCCCTCATCGATGACCAGGATCTCGGTGCGATCCTGCGTGACCGCCCGCTCGAACAGGGTGTTTTTGATCCACTCCTTGAGCTCCCACTCGCTCTGCCCACCCGGTGTGGTCTCCCGCCCTTCAATCAGTGTGCGCAGGGATTCCAGGAACTGCAGAGGGCCGGGCATGTCCGGGTCCAGGATGAGATGGACGTCGACCGATTCGTCCTCGGAAAGCTGCCGGATGAAGTGGCGGCAGAGCGTGGTCTTGCCCGTGCCCACCTCGCCGATGACCACGTTCAGTCCGCGCTTGAGCCGGACCGATATCTCCAGCTGCTGCAGGCACTGCAGGTGCTGCCTGGAACGGTAGAACAGGTCCGGGTCGGGCGAGTTGGAGAAAGGCTCCCGCGTCAGGTTCAGAACTTTGAAGTACTCCATGGCCTCTCTTTCACCAAAACCGCCGGGGCCGTTGTCACGATCTCACGGCCGGGCGTTCGCGGTCTCCGAACGTTTCTGCAGCACGTGGGGGGTGATGAAGACCAGCACCTCCTCCATGATCTCCGACCTGGCATTGCTTTTGAAAAGATACCCCAGCCCCGGCACATCCTTGAGCCCGGGAATGCCGCTCTCATTGTTGATGTTGCGCTGTCTTGACAAGCCGGAGATGACGATGGTCTCCCCATGCCGGACAATGAGGTTGGTCTCGGTCTGCTTCTTGATGATGACGGGGTTCCCGGCCACGGTCCGGGAGAAATCCACCTCGTCCTTCTTGACCACCACGTGCAGCTTGAGCATCTCCCTGTCTATCAAATGGGGGGTGATCTCCAGGCGGAGCACGGCATCCTCGAACTCGACAACCGCCCGTCCGTCTTCATCAACGGTTTCAAAGGGCACCCGCTCGCCGTTCTCGGTAAAGGCCATCTGGTTGTCCAGGGTGGTGATGGAAGGGCTGGAGAGGATGTTCAGCTTGCCGTCCTCCTGCAGGGCCGAGAGCTGCAGCTCCAGGATGTCGTCCCCGATCATGCCGTAGAGCAGGCCCAGGTTGAGGCCACTGCCGTCGCCCAGGGAGGCGGGGAAGCTGGATCCGAAGCCTTGTCCCGAGATGCCACTGCCCAGGGTTGGGTCGTACTCTCCCTCGACCGGGTCGGACTCTGTGGAGCCATCGGTTCCTCCCGGGGTGACCCAGAGATGCCGCCCGTTGTTCCAGGAGGGGCTCTTGAACACGCCCCCCCACTGCACCCCCAGCTCCCTGGCCAGGTCGTTGGTTGTCTCCACGATGTGGGCCTTGAGCTGGATCTGGGAACGGGGGGTGTCCAGGGTGGCCACCAGCTTGCTCACCTTGGACAGGTCGTCCCGGATGGCCTGCACAATGAGGGAGTTGGTGTGCTTGTCCACCACCACGGAGCCGCGGGAGGTGTCCTCCTCGGCCGGAGTGAGCATCTGGCCCACGTTGTCCTTGAGGTCGCTGGCATCGGCGAAGCTGACCTTGAAGACCTGGGTGACCAGCGGTTCGACCTGGCGGCGCTGCAGCTTCTGAGCCTGGCGCTGGTCAACGAGGGACTCGAGCTTCAGGTCCCGTTCCATGTCCGCCACGGTCATGATCCGGATGATGTCCCCCTCCCAGTCATAGGTCAGCCCCTGAGACCTGAGAATCCCCTTGAAGACCTGATCCCAGGGCGTGTTCTCGATGTTCACGCTCAGGGAGCCCTGCACCCCGGAGTTGACCAGGAGGTTCTGCCCGGCGGCCTTGGCCAGGGTGCGCAGGATGATCCGTACGTCCGTGTTGCGCAGCTTCAAGGTGACCCGCTCGCGGGGCAGCGGCCGTTGCTGCTTCCTGAGCTCTTCCAGCTCCTGCTCCCGCAGCTCGTCACCGGTGATGACCGTCTCCCCGATCTCCACGCTTTCCTGGCTGACGTCCGGGGAGTAGCCCCGCGACTCCTCGGCCATCTCCTTCCACTTGTTGAAGAACTCGTTCTCCTTGGGCTGCTGGGGAGCGCATCCCAGAACAAGCATGGCCATTCCCATGAGCAGTATCAGCCGGACCGTGCGTCGTGCGGACATGATCTATCCTTGTGGCCTTAGTAGGTTTCTTCGATGAGGGGCGTGGTGATCTCCCCCTGTCTGCCGTGTATGACGACCTTGTCCGGGAGGATGTCGCGCACGAAATACCCCGCGGGCTGAAGCTCCTCTCCCGTGGTGTACTCCTCGCCATTGATCACGGCATAGCGCCGGCTCCCAAGCTCCACGTACCCGGAGTAAACAAAGGAAACCTCCTCCCCGGGTTGCTCCCGGTCCGCTGTTTCTTCCGCCCGGGTGGAAGTCCTGGTGTGGAACGGGTCCCTGTCCCAGGGCTCCCGGGCCTTGGCCAGGATGGCGAACTCGCTCTCGCTCAGCCGTCCGGAGGCAATGGTGGACTGCACCTGGTCAGCGACCGTGGTTGCCGCTGTCGGCGAACCAGTGGCTTGCGGAGCCGTACGTTGCCCCTGCTCGCCCGAGCCTTCGAAAAAGAGGACGTAGACCCCATAGCCCACGGCAAGGGCGGCCAAAAGAACGATGATTTTTTCACGCATGGACATTGTTCCGGCTCTCCATACACCCTGCCGTCAGGTGATTTTCAGCCACATCGTGACCCGGTACTCCCTGCCGCCGACAACTTCCCTGGCCACCATCTGCTCCAGGTGGTTCACAAATGCCAGGCTCCCAAGGTCAAGGAGAAATTGTCTGAATGCGGGCAGGGGACCGGTAAATACTGCATTGACCTGGAGCTGATCGGAAAGGCTTTCTGAAACCGGCTGGATGGTAACGGTCGTAAGCCCTGCCTCACCGGCCAACTCCGCGAAGATATCCCAGAGCCCGGAGATACCCTCCTTTGAAATGGAAATCTGCGCCGGCTCTGTCACATCCCTGCTTTCCAGCCTGTCCAGCTCGCTCATCAGCTGAACGTAGAGGGGGTGCAGGACCTTCTGTTCCTCCACCTTGCCCTGCTCCCGAGCGATTCTTCGGTCCAGCTCCTTGATTTTTTTCTGGGTGGGGATGAGCAGGACCACGGCCAGGACAATCAGAAAGACCAGGCAGATCCCGATGAGCAGGAGATGTTCCCCCAGAAATTTTTTCTGCCCGGTCATTGAGCCCTCACACGATGTTCAGATAGACCATGAAATGAAGTGCTTCGCCGGCCTCGGGGTACTGCTCGATGCTGCTGCTGTGCACTTCGGGGGCTTCCAGGATCGCCGAGTTGCGAAGGCGTATCAGGTATCCGGCAAGCTCGGTCTCGAAACCCGAGCCCCCGCCTGTGACGATGCCCTCCAGAACAAGCCCGCCCAGTTGCCCCTCGGACTTCTGCCTGCCTGCACCCTTTCCCCGGCCCAGGTCCGCGGTCACCTTGACGAGCTTGATGGTCTCCGGGGTGAGCTGGATGATCTCGGTCATGGCAGCCAGCCCCGCGTACCGTTTGGCGTACTCCCTGAGCTCCTCGTGACTGTTCTTGATCTTCCCGGCCAGCTGAAAAAGGAGCTGCTCGCTCACCTGTGGTTTGAACGCGGCAAGCCTGCTCTCGATGGAGGCAAGCTCCTGCTGCTTGGATGAGAGAGACTCCGTCTGCCAGAGGAAAACCGCCCCCAGCACCAGGGCGCAGCCAAATGTGACCGCCAGGACAACCCTCTGGAAGAAGACCGCCTTCTGCCTGCTGATCTTGTCCTTGAAGGTGTGCAGAAGGTTGGGGGTCCGCTTGGGATCGGAGAGGGCCAGCCCCAGCACCGGAGTGTACGCGGCCCTCTCCTCGGGCTCCTGCGGGACTGGTGCCGAGGAAACCTCCGGCGAGGGTTCGGAAAAGGCGTCCAGGACCCCGACCGGCACCCCAAGCTGCTCGGACAGGTACTCTCTC
>CAZUBS010000093.1:0-7061 GCA_964618595.1 uncultured Desulfohalobiaceae bacterium | reverse complement strand
TCCCGGATGCCCGCCAGCATGAGCACGGACAGGGGGTAGTAGATCATGGGCTTGTCATAGACGGGCAGGAGCTGCTTGCTTACCGACCTGGTGAGCGGGTACAGCCGGGTCCCGTGACCGCCCGCGAGGATGATGCCTTTCATTGTCCGCTCCTGGTGATGGGCTGTTTCGTTGAGGCGGGTAAGACCGCGCACGCAATGCTTCGATCGGGGTCAAGGGGTGTCATGAGGTCTTCCCCATAGTGGGATTTTTGCCATGGCGCAAGGCAGGGCTCTTCGAAGAAAATGCCTCCTGGCTCCGGCATGACAGCCCGGGCAACTTTCTGCTACTTTGCGGCCTGTTTTCAGGAAACGTTCACGGAACTGTCCAACAATGCGGCCCCGCGCCCATCTCCAGAGAGTGGCGGGGGAAATCCCTAAAGCCGCGAAAGGCCGGCAGAGGCACGGCAAAGACATGACCAAAGGGAAGCACACGGTGACAGGAGAGGGCATGGAGCCGCAGCTCGATCACGACGCTGCCTTGATACGTCTTCGCAATGGGGAGCTCGTGCTCGAGCACGGCATGGAGGTCGTCCCGGGGCAGGTAGTCGGGGTCGTCCTGGAGAGTGTCCCGGATGCAGGAACCGCCGACCCGTTCGACCCTGGGAGGGGGGGGGACGGGACGGTTCAGCTCTGCGCCGGCGGGATGCTCGATATCCCCGGCCAGGGGAGGTGCTTCCGGGTCGTGGGAGGGGGCTACAGGCCTGTCGCCGGGGGCTGGAACACGAGGGTCTTCTTTCTGGAGACATTGTGTTCCCTGACCCTTGTTGCAGGCAGGACGAGCTGCCGGTTTACGAAGCAGGGGTTCAGCCTGGCCCGGGTGACCCTGAGCGACAAGGGGGCGGCAGGGTTGCGCGAAGATGCCAGCGGACCGGTCATCGAGGAGCTGGTGGCCGGATCCCTCGAGGTGGGCATGGTGCAGCGCTACCTCCTGCCGGACGACCTGGACGCCCTGAGGGCGTTGCTCACCTCCCTGTGCCTGGAACAGCGGTTCGACCTGGTGGTGACCACGGGCGGCACGGGCCTCACGCCCCGGGACATCGCCCCCGAGGCCACCCTTCGCGTGATCGACAGACGTCTTCCCGGGATCGAGCAGTCCATGTTGGCCGCCTCGCTGACCGCGACCCCGCACGGAGCCCTGTCCCGTGCCGTGGCTGGAACCCTCGGCCAAAGCCTGATCATCAACCTTCCGGGAAGCCCCAAGGCGGTGCGGGAAAATCTGGCCCCGGTCCTCCCGGCGCTGCAGCACGCCCTGAAGAAGCTCAAGGGAGACCCCTCGGACTGTGCCGACGCAGCCACCCCCTTCCGCTGAGACCAGGGGCCAGGACCTGGAGCGCATCGTCACCAAGGTCTGCTCCGCCCGCCTGGTCTTCCTCTGCCTGCTGCTCATCCCGCTGGCAATGGCCTGGCTTGGCGAGACCGGCGCGCACCACTACTTTTCCTACTTCAGCTATCCTGTCTTTCCTCTCTTCCTGGTCGCTGGTTTCGGGGTCAACATTGTTTTTCTGCTCTCCTGGAGGCGGTTCAAGGACATTGTCCAGTTCTTCCGGATGCAGCTTCTGACGGACACCCTGCTGGCCGCGGTGCTGGTCCTGCTCACCGGGGGGCTGACCAGCGGCTTTGTCTTCCTGTTCTGGGGACTGGTCTTTCTGTACGGCAGGGTGCTTGGGCTGAACACCGGCAAGGTCGTGGCCGCAGCTGCTGCGGCGCTCATGTTTCTGACCGGGGTCCTGCAGTACAGGTTCCCTGCGTTGTGGAACCAGCCCGGCTTCGAGCTGGAGCAGCTGGCCTACAGCATGATGCTGCAGCTTTTGGCCCTGGGGTTGGTCCTGGTCCTGCTCAAGCTCGGGCGCGGGGAGGAGGAGCGGTTGCTCAGGAGCCTGGCCATGAAGGAGCAGGCCCTGCAGGAGTCAGAGGCCCTCAAGCGGGGGGTGTTTGACTGGATGGAAAGCGGTCTCATAGTCTGCGACCCTGCAGGCAACATCACCGCCATCAACGCCCAGGCCGTCCGCTGGGGGGGGATCGCCTCCCCGGAAGAGGCCATAGGCAGGCCTCTTGAGAGCGTGTTCCCGGAGATCGCGACGGTCTGGCGGGAGCATCCCGAGCGCAGGATCGACCGCACGGAGGTTGGGAAAAGCTCCGGGGAAGGCACCTATGGGTTGCGCATCTCGCCCATTCCCGAGGAGCGCGGTGTTTTGATCATCTTCACCGATATCACCAGGGTCAGGCGGCTCGAGAGCAAGCTGCTCCAGGCGGAAAAGCTGGCCAGCATCGGGGAGCTGGCCGCGGGGCTGGCCCATGAGATCAAGAACCCCCTGGCCGGGATCAAGGGCAGCCTGCAACTCATCAGGGGCAAGGACCTGGAGCCGGAGCAGGAGGAACGCCTGCACCAGGTGGTCAAGCGTGACGTCCAGCGGTTGAACCACCTGTTGACGGACTTTTTGGCCTTTGCCCGCCCCTCCCTGGCAAATCCCCGTGCAGTCGATGTCTTGGAGGTGGTGGAGGAGTGTCTGGGAACGCTGCGCGCCACGTACCCGGCAGTGCGCTTCACCGTCAGGTCCCGGCAGGGGGACACGACCTGGCACTGGGACAGGGACCAGCTCAAGCAGGTGCTGCTCAACCTGCTGCTCAACGCGGTCCAGGCGGCAGAGTCGGCCGGGCAGCCCCTGGTCGAGGTCGAGGTCACAAGCGACAATGCGAACGAGTATCTGGCGATCAGGGACAATGGTCCGGGAGTGGATCCGGACAAGATCCAGTCCCTTTTCGATCCCTTTGTGACCACCAAGCCCAAGGGGTCCGGGCTGGGCCTGTCCATAGCCCGCCGGCTGGCCAGTCAGAACAGTTCCTGGGTCGAGCTGGGCAACCGGGCGGGAGGCGGGGCAGAGGCCAGGCTGTATAAGGGTTGATCCGGGTTCGCAGGCGGATGGAGAAAGGGTGAGGGCACCCTTCACGAATATTTTGTGACAAGACACCTATCAAGCGACCACACCGGCGGGAGCAGACATGGAACTCTTTTATGCCGACCTGCATATCCACTCCCGGTACTCCAGGGCCACCAGCAAGCGCATCACCCCACAGCACCTTGCCGCGTGGGGGTGGATCAAGGGGCTGGACGTGGTGGCCACGGGGGACTTCACCCACCCCCAGTGGCGCGAGGAGCTCAAGGAGCTGCTGGTGGAGGAGGATTCCGGGCTGTTGCGGCTCAAGGCGCCCGAGGCCCTGGAGGGTGAGATCCCCTGGTGGCTGGAGGGCAAAAGCGTCCCCGCCTCCACCCGGTTCATGCTGGTGACCGAGATCTCCTCCATCTACAAAAAAGGCGGCAAGGTCAGGAAAATCCACAACCTGGTCTTCATGCCATCCCTGGAAAAAGCCGCCCATTTCAGCAGCCGGCTGGCCCAGGTTGGGAACCTGGCCTCTGACGGCCGGCCCATTCTGGGGCTGGACGCCAGGCACCTGCTGGAGATGGTGCTGGAGACCGACCCGCTGGCATTTTTGATCCCGGCACATATCTGGACCCCCTGGTTCTCCCTGTTCGGCTCCCGGTCGGGGTTTGATTCCCTGGAGGAGTGCTTCGGGGACCTGAGCCGGGAAATATTCGCCCTGGAAACGGGGCTGTCCTCGGACCCGGAGATGAACTGGCTCTGGAGCAGCCTGGACCGCTACCGCATGGTCTCCAACTCCGACGCCCACTCCGGGGACAAGCTGGGCCGCGAGGCCAACATCTTCAGCGGGGAGCGGAGCTTCGAGGGCATGTACCGGGCCCTGCGGGGGGAGGCCCTGGGGCACAAGTTCCTGGGTACGGTGGAGTTCTTCCCCGAGGAGGGCAAGTACCACATGGACGGCCACCGCAAGTGCAACGTGGTGCTCAACCCCAAGGAGACCATGGCCCGGGGCGGCATATGTCCCAAGTGCGGCCATCCCGTGACCGTGGGGGTGCTGCACCGGGTGCTGGAGCTGGCCGACCGCGACTACCCCAAGCAGCCGCTGGGTCAGCCGGGGTACATCTCCCTGGTTCCCCTGACCGAGCTGCTGTCGGAAATCCTCGGGGTCGGGCCCAAGACCAAGAAGGTCATGAACGAGTACGGCAGGCTGATCCAAAGATTCGGACCGGAGATGACCATCCTGCAGCGGACACCCCTGGAGGATCTGGGCCGCCATGCCGCAGTGCTGGCCGAGGCCGTGGGCAGAATGCGCAAGGGGGAGGTGCACCGTCAGCCCGGTTTTGACGGGGAATACGGCACCATCTCCGTCTTCTCGCCCAGGGAGCGCAAGCAGATCCGCAGCGGGGGCAGCCTGGTGGAGGTGCCCACGGGGCCGGATAATTTCCAGGGACAGCAGCAGGACCAGGCTTCCCCTGCCACAGGGGAGGAGGAAAGGAGCGGTCCTGCAGCGGCTCCATACAATGCAGAGCAGCAGGGAGCCATTGATGCGGGCCCCGGCCCGGTGCTGGTGATGGCCGGGCCGGGCACCGGCAAGACCAGAACCCTGATAGGCAGGGTCCAGGCGCTGCTCGACCACGGGGTTCCTCCGGGTTCCGTACTTGTGCTGACCTTCACCCGCAGCGCGGCCAGGGAGATCAAGTCCAGGCTGCAGGAGGTCTTCGGCCGGGAGCTGGAGCTGCCCCAGGCCGACACGCTGCACGCCCTGGCCTACGACTACTGGGTGGAGATGCAGGGCCAGGCCCCGGTCATCCTGAACGAGGAGGAGTCCCGGCAGGTGTTCCAGGCAGCCAACCCAGAGCTGTCGGGCAAGGCCCTGAAACGTGCCTGGCAGGCCCTGTCCCGCGGGAGGGAGACCGGAGAGCTGCCCGAAGAGGCCAGGGAATGGGGCGACCGGTACTTCGGGCAGAAGGACAACTGGAATCTTGTCGACTACACCGACCTGCTGGAGTTCTGGCTGGAGCAGTCCAGGAGCGAAGCCTTCACCAGCCCCTACCGGCACGTGCTGGTGGACGAGGTGCAGGACCTGTCCAGGCAGCAGCTCAAAGTGATCAGCGGGCTGGTGCCGGAAGGTGGCCACGGGTTCTTCGCCATCGGCGATCCCGACCAGTCCATCTATGGCTTCAGGGGGGCCATGAGCCGTTGCGAGGAGTCGATCCGTGACATCTGGCCGGGGCTGACAGTGGTCACTCTCAAGGACAACTACCGGTCCAGCCAGGACATCCTGGACTTCAGCCACCCCTTGTTTCCGGCCAGCCCCAGGTTGACCTCCAGGGTGGATGCCGCGGGCAGCATCTCTTTGTTCGAGGCATCCACTGCCCAGAACGAAGCCACCTGGATCGGGCAGCGCATCCGGCAGCTCCTGGGCGGGACGGCTCATCTGGACCAGGATCTGGGGGATGCCGGGGGCCACAGCCCGGAAGACATTGCCGTCCTGGTCAGGTTCAGGGCGCTCATCCCCCCCATCGAGCGGACCCTGACCAGGATGGGCCTGCCCTGCTCTGTCCCGGAAAGCGAAGCGTTCTGGGTCGATTCCCGAGTGGAGAGGATTCTCAAGGCTGCCTCGCTTTTTCTGGGTGTTGCCGAGCCCACGGAACACGATGCGCTGCAATGTCCCGACGAGGTCCTGGCCCGAGGTCCGGCCGGGTTGGCCGCCTATCTCGAAGACGTCCCTCCTTTTGACCGCATGTTCTGGAAGAGCCAGCCTTTCAAGGAGCTGTCCAAGGCCTTTGCAGAGCACGGCGGGTGGGCTGGGCTGCTGAACTGGATCCACCTTCAGAGTGAGCTGGAGCTGGTCCGGCGCCGTTCGGAAAAGGTCAGGATCATGACCATGCATGCAGCCAAGGGATTGGAGTTCGCCACCGTGTTCATGCCGGCACTGGAAGACGGCCTGGTACCCTTCGCGGGCATGGAGCTGCTGACCGGAAAGCTGGGAGACGCAACCGACCGGCCCGATGAGGAGGAAGAAAAACGGCTCTTTTATGTGGGGCTGACCAGGGCCAGGCAGAACCTCTTTCTCAGCTATGCCTCCAGGAGGGACATCTACGGCAGGGTCCACCAGCTCAGGCCCAGCCGCTTTCTCGACCTGCTGCCGGGCGGTCTCATGGAGCGGTCCGTCCATGTGGCCAGGCTCATACGCCGCGAGCGTCAGCTCAGCCTGTTGTGAGCCCTGCCTGCGGTGTGGTAGGAACAGAGAAGGTGGAGTGGTTTGCCGGGCTTGCGCTTGCTGCTCAAGCCGTGCCCTGGACAGAGCCGGCAAAAGGACTATAAGAGGGCACTCCCGGGGATGAGCCCCGAGTGAGGAGAGGCAACGTTTCCGCAGCTCTGCTGCGGGGACGTCTTTTTATTCTGGAGAGCAAGGCTGCCCAACGAGGCCCGGGCACCTGAAGCGGGCGGCTTTTGCCCCGGCCCCGGCAGCTCTCCCGGTCACGGGCCACAACCCTGCCGCAAGCAAGGGTGGAATACGGCATGTCCTATTTCCGCAAGCTGGAAGACAAGCTCGAAGAGCTCCTGAAGCTCCTGCGCAAGGATGAACGCTGGCTGATCATGCTGGTGGCCGATCCCGACGCCCTGGCCTCGGCCATGGCCCTGAAGAAGATCCTGGCCGGCAGGGTGGCCTCTGTGGGACTGGCCCAGGTCAACGAGATCTCCAGGCCCGACAACCTGGCCATGGTCCGCTATCTGCGCATTCCGGTGCAAAAACTCACGCCGCCCCTGGCAGCACAGTACGACCGCTTTGCCCTGGTGGATTCGCAGCCCCACCACCACCCGAGCCTTGCCGAGCACAAGTTTTCCGTGGTCATCGACCACCACCCAAAGAGTGAGGAAAACCCGGTCAAGGCGGACTACCAGGACATCTCCCCAAGCTTCGGGGCCAACAGCACCATCCTCACCGAGTACCTCTACAACCTCAAGATGCGGCCGGGGAAGCTGCTGGCCACAGCACTGCTCTACGGCATCAAGACAGACACCCAGAGCTTCGAGCGAAACTTCTGCGACACGGACATAAAGGCCTTTCGCTACCTGAGCAAGTTTGCCAATCACCTGCTGTTGCGCAAGATCGTGCGCAGCGAGTTCAGGATCG
>CAZUBS010000092.1:0-7105 GCA_964618595.1 uncultured Desulfohalobiaceae bacterium | reverse complement strand
GGTCAGGGACGAAAAGACCAAGGTCTATCGTTCGCTCATGCCTTTCCCCCTGGACAGGATCGAGGACTACCTGGTGCTGGGGCAGTACTCCTCGGGCGTGATCGAGGGGGAGAAGGTCCACTCCTACATCGACGAGGACGGGGTGGCCAAGAACTCCCTCATGCCCACCTATGCCTCCATGAAGGTCTTCGTGGACAACTGGCGATGGCAGGGCGTGCCCTTCGTCATGACCTCGGGCAAGAGGCTCAAGGAGAAGCGGACCGAGATCGCCGTGCACTTCAAGGAGGTCCCTTGCTCCATGTTCCGCTCCGTTCTTGGCGAGCACATCACCACCAACAAGCTGGTCCTGGGCATCCAGCCAAACGAAGAGGTCAGCCTGTCCTTTCAGGCCAAGGTGCCCGGCTCCATGTGCCTCCGGTCGGTGGTCATGCACTTTGACTACACCAGGGGCATCAAAGGCCACCCCAAGCTGGAGGCCTACGACAAGGTCTTACAGGACTGCATGCTCGGCGACCACACCCTGTTCTGGAGGCAGGACAGCGTGGAGCTGTGCTGGGGCTTCCTCACCCCTATCATCGAGGAGTGCGACTGTCCGGAGCAGGCGGAACGGCTCTACCTCTACAAGGCCGGTTCCTGGGGGCCGCAGGAGGCCAAGAAGCTCTTGCCGGGGAGCTGAGGCGTGGTCCAGGTTACCCGTTTCCAGACCAGGGACGGTTTCGTGACCGGGGCCGCGGGGGCCATCGTGGACGAGTGGCGCCGCTGTGCCGGGCGAAAGCACGGCTTCACCCTGGTCCTGTCGGGCGGCGCAACTCCGCGTCCGGTCTACGAGGCACTGGCCAAAAGCCTCCGAAAGAGCGGGGTGCAGTGGCAGGGAACGCACGTCTTTTTCGGTGACGAGCGCATGGTCCCCGCGGGTCACCCCCAGCGCAACGAGACAATGGCCAGGGAGTCGTTCCTGGACCGGGTCCCGCTGCCTGAAGAGAACGTGCACCCCGTTCCTGTCGCGGCCACCCCGGCAGAGTCCGCCACCCTATACGAGCAGGGGATCGGTGCGGCAAGGGGGTCCGTTCCAGCCTTCGACGTCGGGCTCCTGGGCATGGGGCCGGATGGGCACACCGCCTCGCTGTTTCCGGACAGCCCGGCTCTCAGGGAGCGTAAGCGGTGGGCCGTTGCGGTGTCTGCTCCAGAGTTGGAACCCCGCGTCCCCCGTGTCACTCTGACCCTCCCCGTGCTGAATGCCGCCAGCCGGGTCCTGTTCCTGGTTTCACAGCAGGGGAAGGAGAAGGCCCTGGAAAGGGTCCTGCACCCCAGGTCATGCCCTGGGCTTCCGGCCGCCTGTGTTTCCGCCCGTCGCACCGACTGGTACATTGACGCATCGCCCGAGTGACTGGGGATTTCGTGTCCCGGGGCAGCCCGGGCAGGCTTAGTCTTAGGGATCAGGGAACCTGTTTCCAGGGCAGGGCGGCGGTGCACCCCACAGGCATGGAATTGACAATGCAGACCTGTGGAAGGCAAAACCAGTCTGAACCCGGCAGCAGCACACCTTCGACTTCTGATCTGAAATGGCCTAGAGCAGGTGTTCATGAAAGGCAATATCAAAACCTTTGCATTGACCAGCATCCTTCAGCTCTTGAGCACCGACAGCAAGACCGGGGTTCTCGAGCTCAAGAACCAGGACAATGCGGTGAAGATCTTTTTCAGCGAGGGGACCATTGTCTATGCCATGGGCTCACGCAAGGAAAGCCGCATCGGCCACATCCTGAGGAGCAGGGACCTCATTTCCGAGGAGCAGCTCAGGGAGGGGCTGCAGCTGGCCCAACAAAGAAAGCACGCCCTGGGCAAGGTCCTGGTGGACAAGGGGTACATCTCCATCAAGACCCTCAAAACCATCCTGCACCAGCAGGTCGAGGACATTTTGCTGGAGCTCTTCTACTGGGACGAAGGTGATTTCGAGTATGAGGACATGCACATCAACTTGAAGGCTATGATCGTCACCCAGATCAACATCATGAGCCTTATCCTCGAAGCCTCCCGGCGCATAGACGAGATCTCGGTCCTCAAAAAGAACATCAAGAGCGACAGTGTGGTCTTCAGGCTCAGCGAGCAGGCGCAGAATGCCACGACCAAGGTCAAGCTGAACAAGGACGAGTGGCGTATCCTGGCCCTGGTCAACGGCAAGAGGAGTGTGGGGCAGCTCATAGCCGCCAGCAGCCTGGACCGGCTTTCCGTTTACAAGATCCTGAACTCCCTGCTCTCCTACGGCTATGTCAAGCAGGTGCAAAAGCCGGTCAGGGAAAAGGGGGCGGGCATCGCGGACCTGGAGGCGATACTCACCATCTATCACGAGACCCTGCAGATCATCAGGAAGAACCTCGTGGCCGAGCTGGGGCCCAAGGCCTACCCCCTGTTCGAGAGCGGCAAGCCCGGCGACACGCCAGAGCTCAGGGAGATGTTCAACCGGTATGAGATCAGCAACCCGGCCTCCACCAACATCAAGGCCGTGGTCGAGCTCCTCGGCAAGTCCAGGGATGTGGACAAGGCCACTGGTTCACTCGTTGACGGCTTTGATCGCTATGTGGACAACGTGCTCAAGGAAGCCCCTATCATCCTCGAGCAGGATGCGGTCAGGGATCTGATCACGGAAATCGACAGGATCCTGCCGTACTTCACAAATTACATCACCGAGGATCTCAAGAAGTACCGCATTCTGGAGAGACTGCGGGAGTCTCTGGCCAGGCTTGAACGGACCTTGGGGCACAAGCAGGACGTGAACGGGAAACAAGGCTCCGGATTCCTGTCCATGTTTCGCAGATAACGACGCGGCGAGGCATGGCACGGAAGCTCCTTCAGGGGAACCATTGGGGGTGTGATGTACAGCGAGGAAGCACTGGTCGAGCGGCTCGACAGATCGTTTGACTCTCAAAAAACCGAGCTGCCGCTGTTTGACAAGACCGTGGTCAAGATCATGAAGGAGCTGGCCAGAGACGAGCCGGACATCAAAAAGCTCGGACGGATCATCATTACAGACCAGTCGCTGACAGCCCAGGTCCTCAAGGTGGCCAACTCCACCTTTTTCCGGAGGTTGCACAGAGTCTCCACTGTTGAGGAGGCCATCCTCAGGCTGGGCATCAACTGGATCTCCAACATCGTCGTCCTGCTCACCCAGCGGGAAAAATTCGCCTCCAACGACCCCCTGCTCAGGGAAATGCTGGAGAGTTTGTGGCGGCATTCCGTGGCCAGCGGAATGGGGACGCTCTGGATCGTGGAGCACAAAGGGCTGACCGCGATCAAGCCCGAGGCCTTCATCGCCGGACTGCTGCACGATGAAGGCAAGCTGGTCGTGCTGACACTGATCGACCAGCTTCGCCGCACCGAGGAAATCGAAACCCTGCTTCCCGTTCCAATGATCGAGCTTCTCATGGACCGTCTCCATCCAAGGTACGGCGCAGAGCTCATGCAGCAGTGGAACCTGCCCGACGTTTACTGCAACGTGGCCAGAGACCACCACAGTGATGCATACGACACAAAGGACAAACTGATCTGTGCGGTCCGTGTCGCCAACCAGGCCAGCAACAGCCTTGGCATTGGAGTGCGTGGTGAGTGCCCCGTCGAGCTGGCGGCACTTGAGGAAAGCCAGTTGCTCGACCTCGATTTCGAGGCCCTGCAGGCCCTGGAGCAGAGCCTGCATGACTCTCGGGTCCTGGCCAGGGCCTGACCCCCCTTCGCAGGTGAAGAGCCCGAGTCCGGGCCACCGGGGGAGGCTGGCCCGGGGTTTGGTGTGGCATGGGTTGCCTGGACGTGAACCAAGGGCTGCCGCAACACGACGAGCAGCACGCAGGGAGTACTTTTCAATGCCCGATCCCAAGCCCCTGGTGCCGTCGGACCTGCCCTCTCTGAAGGAGGGCTATACAACGCCACCTGGAAGTGGGGGAGCGCTGGCAAGGCTCTCACCGGGTCTCGCATTCTATCCCCGGATGCTGCTGACCGTGCTGCAGGCGGCCCGCATGGCCAGGAAGGGGCGCTACGGCAAGCAGGAGTGGATCAAGAGCAGTGTCACCATCGTGGAGGCGCTCGAGTCCGCCGGAGTCCGTCTGGAGATCTCCAACGTTCAGGCGTTCCAGAAGCTGGACGAGCCCTGCGTGTTCATCGGCAACCACATGAGCACGCTGGAAACATTCGTGCTGCCTTCCATAATCAGGCCCCACCGCCCCGTGACCTTCGTGGTCAAGAAGAGCCTGGTGGAGTACCCGGTCTTCAAGCACGTCATGCTTTCCAGGAACCCGGTGGTCGTGAGCCGGGAAAACCCCCGTCAGGACCTCAAGAACGTGCTCGAGGGAGGTGAGGAAAGGATTGCCAGCGGGGTGTCCGTGGTGGTCTTCCCGCAGAGCACGCGCAGCACGGGGCTCGATCCCGAGCACTTCAACTCCATAGGCGTCAAGCTGGCCAGGCGGGTCAAAGCCCCGATCGTCCCTCTGGCCCTGAAAACCGATGCCTGGAAGAATGGGAAGCTTGTCAAGGATTTCGGCGGGATCGATCCAACGCAAAGGGTGCACTTCGAGTTTGGCGAACCCATGGTCGTGACCGGCAACGGCAAGCAGGAGCACGCAGCAGTCATGGACTTCATTTCGAGACGGCTGAACTTTTGGTCGGAGTGATGGGAAAAAGCTGCAGCCCCGGGAGCGGTCCCTAAAAGCAGGGTCACTTCTCCTCGTCTTCCCGGTGAATGCTGGGGAGGCCGTACTTGAGAAGGACCATCACAGCAAGCCCGGTGCCCAGAGCAATGGACGTGACCATGCCGGTGAAGCCGAACCAGCGTATTGCCAGGCGCACCAGGCCAACCGCCAGAAGGCAGACCACTCCCCCAATCCAGAGGGTCGGGGGTGGCGTTTTGTTCATGGGTGCCGTGCTCGATGGTGGAAATGTGCCGGGGCTGTTTCCCCAGAGACGACCGGATCCGGCAAGGCCAGGCCCAGGTGCACGTTGACAGCCGTCACGAAGCGATTTCCCTGTTGCCGGCCTGCTTGTCAAGGACTCCCGGCGGTGGGGGACGCACTGTTTCCTGCTGACAAGCTCCGCTCTTTCGTGCAATTCTGGCAAGCAGATCAAGGAGGTGCACAATGAGTGAAGCCGGCCTGCGCAAGCTCCATCGTACCCTGGGCATGATCGTCCTCGTCTTCCTGGCCGTACAGGTGGTCACGGGGCTTTCCTTTTCCCTGAGCCAAATGACCATGCCCCCGTTGTACCGCAATCCCCGTTGGGTGTACTCCCTGCATCACGGGGGAGGGACGCTGGGCAACCTCTACCGGGTGATTCTGGCCCTGTCCGTCCTGACGCAGGGCATTACCGGGTTGTTCATCTTTGTTCGGACACGAATGCGTCAGGCAAGGGCTGGGAAATAGACAATCTCTGCTTCAAGGACCGGGACGGGTTTGTTGCGGTTTTCCCGGCCGGGGATATGGCAAGGGTTTCCCTGCAACCGGTCTGCTCAGGCAGGCCGAAGCTTGGGCTATTTGCGCCGCAGGGCGCTCACGCAAACGTTCGTAAAACAATCAGGCCTGCCATGGGCCGGGATTAGGAGCAGTATCATGGTTGAGGAGAGCTTCGAGGAGTTGCTGGAAAGCTATGACAGGGGCCGTTCGGCCTCCCTCAGGGTCGGCGAGAAGGTCCGGGCGAAGATCATTCAGATCGGCCAGGAGGACGTCTTTCTCGACGTGGGGGGCAAGCTCGACGCTGTGACCGCACGTCAGGAGCTGGTGGATACAAAGGGGGAGCTTTCCCTGCAGGTCGGGGACGCTGTCGAGCTCTACGTGGTGGGTGTCGACGGCAGTGAGATCAGGCTTTCCCGGGCCCTTGGCGGTGAGGGTGGTCTGGAGCAGCTGGAGCAGGCCTACGCCAATGCCCTTCCGGTGCAGGGAAAGGTCCAGGCCACCAGAAAAGGCGGCTACGACGTTACGGTCTTCGGGCGCAGGGCCTTCTGCCCCCTGTCGCAGATGGACACCGTTTACGTGGAGGACCCCGAGTCGCACGTGGGGCTGGAGGACAGCTTTCTGGTCACCAAGCTGGAAGAGGGGGGGAGGAACATCGTGCTTTCCAGGAGGGCTCTGCTGGAGCGGGAGCAGAAGGAGGCCCTGGCGGACTTTCTGACAGACATCTCGGCAGGGGATGTCCTCCAGGGTACCGTGACCAGGCTGGCCCCGTATGGCGCTTTTGTGGAGCTGGCCCCCCATGTGGAAGGCATGGTGCACATATCCGAGCTGTCGTGGGCCCGGACGGACACGCCCGAGGATGTGGTCTCACCGGGGGATCGGGTCACTGTCAAGATTCTGAGGGTTGGTGGAAAGGCCGGGGGGCAGGTCAAGATCGACCTGTCCATGAAGCAGGCCTCACCCGACCCCTGGGAAACGGTTGCAGCCCGCTTTTCACCCGGGGAGATCGTGACCGGGCGGGTCACGAACCTGGCCCCGTTCGGCGCTTTCGTGGAGATTGCCCCGGGAATCGAGGGGCTGGTTCACGTGAGCGAGATGAGCTTTGCCAAGCGTGTGCACAAGCCCGAGGACATGGTCAGCCGGGGGGAGGAGGTGTCAGTCAAGATCCTGTCCATTGATCAAGAGGGGAGCAAGCTCTCCCTCAGCCTGCGGGAGGCGGAAGGAGACCCCTGGGCAGGCGCGGCCGAGAAGTACCCGAGGGGCAGGGTTGTCACGGGCACGGTGGAGCGGGTGGAGGGCTTCGGTGTTTTCGTCGGTCTGGAACCGGGTATCACCGGGCTTCTGCCCAAGTCGCTCCTGGACCGTTCTCCAGAAAGAGGAACGTTCACGAACCTGAAGCCGGGGGACCAGGTAGCGGTCCTGGTTCAGGACATCCGCCCCCAGGAACGGAAAATGACCCTGGCTCCGACAGACCTCACGGATACGCAAGATTGGGGAAGCTTTGCCCAGCAGGACAGCGGATCATTCGGCAGTCTTGGCGAGAGCCTCGATGCGGCGCTCAAGGCCAGGAAAAAGAGCTGAGGGCGGCCTTCGAGTTCGTTGACGGAACAGTATCTCCTCATGGCATGGCAATTCGCAGTTGCAGAGAAGAGCTTTTACCCGGACGTGCACCCCGGCTT
>CAZUBS010000091.1:0-7129 GCA_964618595.1 uncultured Desulfohalobiaceae bacterium | reverse complement strand
GCCCGTGTGGGGGCCCGTGCAATGGTAATGCAGCGGAATGTGGCGGGGGCAACGTAGATGCGACATTGGATTTCTACGGACACAAATCACAACTGCGTGAGGAGGCCGGGATGATGGTCAAAAGGTATTTTTGTTTCATGGTGGTTGTGGTGCTCGTTGCAGCGTTCATGGCCGGCGGCTGTGCCAAGCAGAAGGTCGCCGGTCCGGAAGATCAGGCCATGGCCGAACAGGAGCAGACAATGGCCGGAGCCGAGGATGAAGAGGCAATGGCCGGTCACGCCACCGACGGCGCCGGGCAGCAGGATGCCGAGGAGTTCGGCCTGAGTGCCGAGGAAAAGGCCAGGCAGGAAGCCGAGCGCAAGGCTGCGGAAAGGGAGGCCCTGATCGAAAAGGTTTCCACCGACATTGCCGAGCCTGTCTACTTTGCCTTTGACTCCTTCGAGATCAGCCAGGAAGCCCGGGGCAAGCTGGAGCGAAAAGCCAACGTGCTCAAGCAGCACCAGGACCTGAGCCTGGTCATCGAAGGGCATTGCGACGAGCGGGGCACGGAGGAGTACAACCTGGCCCTGGGCGAGCGGCGCGCCAGGGCGGCCTACGAGTACCTGATCCTGCTGGGTGTGGATTCCGGACGCATGCAGATCATCAGCTACGGCGAGGAGCGGCCCGCTGACACGGACAGCAACGAGGCAGCCTGGTCCCGCAACCGGCGGTGTGAGTTCAAGGTCTACTAGGCCCTGTCTGACATAATTTGCCGCGAAAGCCCTGCACCGGAATCCGGAGCAGGGCTTTTTCTCATTCCTTGGGGAAAGCTGGGGGGTCAGGGCCAGAAAATTCTGAGAAGTGCCAGAACCACAGCCGCGTACCCCCCGGCCAGGACATCGTCGATCATGACCCCGTACCCGTTGGGGAGCCAGTGCTCCGAGCGGCGCACAGGCCAGGGCTTGACAATGTCGAAAAGCCTGAAGAGCACAAAGGCCAGCCCGAGGTGAACCGGGTGCAGGGTGGCAAAAGGGAGCAGGGTCAGCCACTGCCCGGCCAGCTCGTCAACGACCACCATGCCGGGATCCTTGACGCCTGTCTGGCGCTCCACCCGGGAAGCGGCCATGCCGCCCAGAATGAAGATGACGGCCACCACCAGGAGCCGCAGGGGAATGCTCAGCAGCAGGAAGAGCCACGGGGCAAAGACCACGGCCACCAGAGAGCCCCATGTCCCCGGGGCCCACGGCAAGTGGCCCACCGGACCCAGCGTGCACACCTCCTTGGCCAGCCTGTCCAGAAGGGGGGCGGGAGAGGGTGGGAGGGAGACGCTCACCGTTCTGATCCTTCTGTATTTTCAGCGGCGGCGTCGACGCCAATGGCCTCGAGTTCCAGCAGGGCAGCCACGGTTTCACGGAGGGGGAGCCCGATGACATTGCTGACCGAGCCGCTGACGGTTTTGACCAGGAAGGCACCGGCCCCCTGAATGGCGTATGCCCCGGCCTTGTCCATGGCCTCCCCGGTCAGGCTGTAGGCCTCCAGCACGGCCAGGGGAAAGGACCCGAAGGTGACCTCGGTGGCAACGGCGGACTCCCTGACTGCCGTGCCCCGCCAGAACATGCTCCATCCGCTGACCACCCGGTGGGTGTCCCCGTTCAGGCAGCGCAGCATGTCCAGGGCGTGGAGCCGGTCCGTGGGCTTGCCGAGCACCGCGTCCCGGGTGACCACGATGGTGTCGTACCCAAGCACCACCGCGTCGGGTCTCTGCAGGGCCACGTCAGCGGCCTTGTCCCGGGCCATGCGCACGGCATAGTCGTGTGGCGTCTCGCCAGGAACGGGCGGCCCCTCCGTGACCCGGCTGGGGTGCACCGCAAAATGGATGCCCAGCGAGGTCAGCAGCTGCTGCCGGCGCGGGGAGGCCGAGGCCAGGACAATGGGCTTGACCGTGCAGAACGGTCCCTGGTGGGTGAGGTCTATCATGGGTAGAGCCAAGCCTTCCTGTGTTTTCCGAACCGGCCACTTCAGTCCGTGACCGTCTCCTGCGGAGCAAGCACAGCCTCTTTCAGGGCCTCGTCCAGGGTGGGGTGGGCAAAGACGAGGTCGGCGACCTGGTCACGGGTCCAGGCCCGGGAGGTCAGGATTTCGGACAGGGTGACCAGGCTGGAAACGCCGCGACCCACGGCCGTGATGCCCTGGATGCTCTCCTTGCCCCAGATGATCTTGACCAGTCCATGGGCGGCGCCGTGGGCCTGGGCAATGGGGTTGCCCGCCAGGAGGAAACGGGAGACCCGCACCGGGACCCCCTGGTCCTGAAGATCTGAAACGGAACGCCCGGCCCGCATGACCTCGACGGGGCCGTACATGCAGGAGGGGCAGGGGTGGTCGGGAAACGGCCCTGACGTTGTTCCGGTGATGTGCTTGACGGCAAACCTTCCTTGCTGCTCGGCGGCATGGGCCAGCAGCGTGCGCCCGTTGCAGTCGCCGATGGCATAGACTGTGTCCGCGGCTTTGAGGAACCCGTCAGTGGCAATGAATCCGTTCTCCTGTGTCCGGGCACCCGCTGCTTCCAGGCCGAGCCCCTCGGTGACGGCGGTCCGCCCGGCAGCCAGCAGGACGGCGTCGGCACGCAGCTGCGCCCCGGTGTCCAGGGAAATTTCCGCTTCATCACCGGCGGGGAGGACGCTTTCCAGACGGGTCCCCGGGTGCAAGGCCCACCCCCGGCGCTTGAAGAGCTGAAAAAGGACCTGGCTGACCTCGGGGTCTTCAGCCGGGGCAATGCGCGGAAGTGCCTCAACCACAGTGATGCGGCTGCCCAGCAGGTTGAAGAACTGGGCCAGCTCCAGACCTATGGCCCCGCCACCGACCACGACCAGGTGGTGGGGAGGTTCGGTGGCGTCGAGAAGCTGATTCGAGCTGAACAGGGTGGTTCCGTCGGGCTTGAGCCCGGGAAGCGCCCGCGGCCTTGAGCCGGAAGCCAGGATGCAGGAGGTAAAGTCGAGCTCGAGATCTTGCGGGCCGGTGACCAGCATCCGGTTGGGTCCAAGCAGTCGCGCGCTGCCGGTGAAAACTGTCACGCCGTCCTGCTCCAGCCGTGCTGCCATGAGCTTTTGGCTGGCCGTCACTACCTGCGTCCTGCGTTTCTGCAGGGCCTGCAGGTTCAGGTCCAGCCGCCCCGTCACCAGGCGCATACGGGACAGGGACTCCAGCTCCGACAGGGGGCTGGCAGCGCCCAGGAAAATCTTGGTGGGGATGCAGCCCCAGTTGAGGCAGGTCCCGCCAAGGGGACCCTTCTCGACCACGGCCACCCGGAGCCGGCGCCGGGCAGCCTCCCGGGCGGCAACATACCCACCCGGACCGCACCCCACCACCACCAGGTCGAACCTGTGGGTCATGGCAGTCCCTGCTCGTCCACGAGGATCATGTCCCTGGCGGCCTTGACCTCGTCCAGGCGTCCCACCGGAGTGTTCACCGGCGCTGTCCGGATTGCCTCGGGATCCGTTTCCACCAGGGCAAGAATGTCGATCAGGTCGTCCACGAAGCGGTCCAGGGTGTCCTTGCTTTCGGTCTCCGTGGGTTCGAACATCAGGCACTCCTTGACGATGAGCGGGAAGTAGACCGTGGGGGCATAGTGGCCGCGGTCCAGCAGGGCTTTGGCAATATCAAGGGCCCTGGCGCCCTTGGACGCCTGGTCCGCTGCCGAGGCCACGAACTCGTGCATGCAGATCCGGTTGTAGGGGATCTCCAGGTGGTCCTCGAGCCGTTTGCGCAGGTAGTTGGCTGCCAGCACGGCGTTTTCCGTGGCCCGTATCAGCCCTTCGCGGCCCAATCGCAGGATATAGGCGTAGGATTTGAGCATGACCCCGAAGTTTCCATAGAACGGCGCGATATACCCGATGGACTGGGGGTGGTCATAATCGAGAAAGTACTGCCCGTCCTCCAGCCTGACCACCCTGGAGATGGGCAGGAAAGGCTCCAGCTTTGCATTGACCCCGACAGGACCGGAACCTGGACCGCCGCTGCCGTGGGGGGTCCCGAAGGTCTTGTGCAGGTTGACGTGCATGACGTCGAACCCGGCATCGCCCACCCGCAGCTTGCCCATGACCGCGTTGAGGTTGGCCCCGTCGTAGTAGAGCAGACCGTCCACGCCGTGCACCAGGTCCACGATCTCCCGAAGATGTGATTCGAAAAGCCCCAGGGTATTGGGGCAGGTCATCATCAGGGCCGCGACCTCGTCGTCCAGGACTTCCCGCAGGGCATCCGGGTCGATGATGCCGTCCCGGGAGGCAACGCTGACCACATCGTATCCGGCGATGGCAGCGGTGGCCGGGTTGGTGCCGTGAGCCGAGTCAGGCACCAGGACTTTTGTTTTATGGTTGCCCTTGAAACGGTGGTAGGCGGCGATGAGCATGACCCCTGTGAGCTCGCCGTGCGCTCCGGCCAGGGGCTGCAGGGTGTAGGCCTGCATCCCGGTGATCTCGCACAGCAGGTGCTCCAGGTCGTGGATGACCCCCAGTGCTCCCTGGGTCAGCTGCCCACCGGCTTTGAGCTGGGGGATCATGGGGTGGAGCCGGGTGAACCCGGGCAGCTCGGCCAGCCCTTCGGTGAACTTGGGGTTGTACTTCATGGTGCACGACCCCAGGGGATAGAAGTTGGAGTCCACACCGAAGTTCATGCGCGACAGGCGGGTGAAGTGGCGCACCACGTCGAGCTCGCTCAGCTGGGGCAGGGCTGGGGGCTCAGTGCGCAGGAGGTTGCGGTCGATGAAGTCCGGAGCCTGCCGGGCGGGCTGCTCGGGCCAGACACCACGCCTTCCGTGAACCGACTTGGCAAAAACCGTTCTCACAGCGCACCTCCCACCATTTCGACCATGATCCCGATCTCCTCCCGGTTGTGCTTTTCCGTGCAGGCCACCAGCAGGCAGTCCTCGAGCCCTGGGTAGTAGCGCCCCAGGGGAAAGCCGGGGACATACCCCTTGCCAAGGAGCTTGTTGATGGCCTGGAAGGCGTTTTGCGGCAGACGCACGGCAAACTCGTTTGCAAAGTCACCCGTGTTGAGCAGGCGGACACCATCGAGCTCCTGAAACCTGCGGGCGGCGAAGTGGGCCCTCTCAATGCTCAGCTCTGCGGTGCGGCGCATGCCCTCAGGGCCGAGCAGACACATGTACAGGAGTGAGCGGAGGGCGCACAGGGCCTGGTTGGAGCAGATGTTGGACGTGGCCTTGTGGCGGCGGATGTGCTGCTCACGGGCCTGGATGGTCAGGACGTATCCGGTCCGGCCCCCGCAGTCCTCGGTGCGGCCGACGATGCGTCCGGGCATCTGCCGGATGAGCTTTTTGCGACAGGCCATGATGCCCAGGTAGGGGCCCCCGAAGCTCAAGGGAAGCCCCAGGCTCTGGCCTTCCCCAACGGCTATGTCCGCACCCATTGCCCCGGGGGTCTTGAGAACGGTCTGCAGCAGGGGGTAGACCGAGACAACGGACAGAGCTCCGACCTTCCTGGCCTGCTCAAAGAGCGGGGTGAAGTCGTTGCAGCATCCGAAAAAGTTGGGGTTCTGCACCACTACTGCCGCGGTGGAATCATCGAGAGAGGCTTCAAGGGAGTCGGTATCAGTTGTGCCCTGCCGGTGCGGGATGGTTGCCAGTGAGAGGTGCAGGTTCGAGGTGTAGCACTCCAACATGCGCCGGTAGATGGGGTTCACTGCCTCTGAAACCACGACCTTTTTCCGGTTGGTGGACCGCACCGCCATCATGATGGCCTCGTACAGGGCCGTTCCTCCGTCGTATAGTGAGGCATTGGCGTAATCCATCTCCATGAGCCGGCACACAGCGGTCTGGTACTCGAAAAAGGCCTGTAAAATGCCCTGGGAGGCTTCCGGCTGGTAGGGCGTATAGGCGGTGTAGAACTCACCCCTGCCCGACAGGGCGTCGACAGCTGCGGGAATGAAGTGGTCGTAGAACCCGGCCCCGAGAAAGCTGACCAGGCCCTGGGCGTTTTTTTCGGCCAGGGCCTCGATCGTTCGCCGCACCTCCATCTCGCTCATCCCGGGGGGCAGGTCAAAGCCGGCCGGCGCCAGATCATCGGGAATGGCGGCAAACAGGTCCTCGATATCCGACACCCCGACGGCGCTCAGCATGCCTTGCTGCTCTTTCTCTGTGTGTGGGACATAGGGCATGGCCGTCTACCCCTGCTCGGCGATGAAGTCTTGATACTCAGATGCGGACATCAGGCCCGAAGGGTCTTCATCCAGTCGCATCCTGACCATCCACCCCCTTCCATAGGGATCCTGGTTGACCAGCTCAGGGGAGTCCTCGAGGTCCCCGTTGACAGCAACCACCTCTCCGCCGGCAGGGGCATAGATCTCGCTTGCGGCCTTGACCGACTCCACTGTGCCTATCTCGTCCCCGGCCTGGAAAGTCGTTCCGACTGCGGGAAGCTCGATAAAGGTCAGGTCGCCCAGCTGCTGCTGGGCAAAGTCGGTAATGCCCACCACGGCCTCCTGGCCCTTGACTTCAACCCACTCGTGGGTCCTGGCATAGAGATGGTTCGGGGGGATCATGCTGCGACCTCCTGAAAGGCTGCGATTGATGGTAGTTCGTGGCGAGAGCCCTGTCTGTGAGTATCTGCACGACAACAACGTCTTTCAATACAAGGAGCGGTGAGATTAGGCAAATATGGGACCGGAGTGCTGTCGTCAGCGGCCAGGTGCCTGCAAATCCCATCGGTTGACCGGAATGTGAAACAAAGGCATCCTTCCCGAGGTCCGATGGATCTATGCCAAGCCGCTCCCAACCAACCCGAGGACATGCACCCATGAAGACCAAGACCTTGGCCGTGCTCGGAATAGTCGTGCTGCTTGCAATCGTTGCAGCTGTGGGCACATTCCTGCTGCGCACCTCCACGCAGATCGAAGAAAAGAACGCCCGGGCCCCGTCGGCATCTCCCGATCAACAGCCTGTCGTGGTCCAGCCGACCATTCCCCCGGACAGCCGCAACCAGAGCAGCGTTGCGATCGAGCAGCCCGCCGTGGTCGAGGAGCCCGCCGCTGCGGCCAACGACTCTGCACAGCCTGCCCTGAATGTTCCGGTCACCACGCATTTCGTGACCGATCTGTCCCGTTTCATCATCGACCACTATCACCCCGAGGGAAGCCTCAG
>CAZUBS010000090.1:0-7181 GCA_964618595.1 uncultured Desulfohalobiaceae bacterium | reverse complement strand
CGGCCTCTTTCCGAAACCGGTAGCTTTGGAAAAGTACCCTTGAACCGGATGAACCTTTTTTATTGCTGAAAGCGCCGCATGAAGCGCCGGTCGATCCAGTCCTTGATGCGGAAGGCCGGCCAGCTGTCGAAGACCAGCCGATTTTTCCAGAAGATGCCCCTGCCGTTGCCCAGGTTGAAGATGAGCAGGTAGTCCGGCTTGGCGATAAAGGGCTCGAGGGGGCGGCCCTGGAGGAAGGCGGGCAGGTTGTGGGCCAGGACCGGGTTCTGGCGCACGGCGTGCACGCCGACCTTGGCCAGGGGGAGGGGGCTGAAGTGGATGCAGTCGCCCCCGCCGAAGATCTCGGGATGCTCCGGGCACTGCAGGAACTCGTTGACCAGGAGCCCCCCGTCAGGGCCGGTGCTCAGGTCGGAGTCACGGAACAGGCTGTGGGGGCGGATGCCCACGGCCAAAAAGGTCACATCCGCGGCAAAGCGCCGGCCGTGCTCGAGCACCACCTCCGAGGAGGTCACGGCCGAGGCATACCCTTGCTCCGAAATGGCGATTCCCCGCCGTTCCAGGGACCTCCGGGCCAGGTTGGCCACCCGCAACGGGTAGCCCGAAAGCAGGGAGTGCCCTGCATAGAGGGTGATGTCCGGGGCGGGGCCGCCGACACGCCGGGACATTTCATGGACACCCCCCGCGATCTCAAGCCCGGCGGGGCCGCCGCCGATGACGGCGATGCGCAGCTTGTGCCGGGGCAGGAGTTCGAGCAGACGAAGCCTGGCCCGGTGCAGGTTCTCGATGGGTTTGACCGCAAAGACGTCCTCTGCCTCCCCGGAAACAATGTCGGTAGGGACCGTGCTCCCGGTGTTGCAGGACAGGACGTCGTAGGGAATGGTCCGGCCGGAGTCGAGCAGCACCTCGCGGCGTTGCCCGTGGATGCCCACGGCCCGGTCTTCGAGGAACCGCCCTCCACGGGTGGTGACCATCTCCTGGACCGGAAAGCTGATGTCCCGGTGGGTGTAGGTTCCGGCCAGCATGCCCGGGGCCATGCCTGAGTAGTCATGGTGGGGGCCGGGTCCGACCACGGTGACTTCGATACCCTCTGCGTGGAGCGAGCCGATGTTTCTGAGCAGGGTCAGGTGGGCATGGCCGGCGCCAAGGAGAAGCAGTCGGGGCATTGGTCTGGCATCCTCTGCTGAAGGTTTCGTGCATGCCGGGGCAATGCGTTTGCAATCTGTTGAAATTTTCAAATAATAATCGTATTCATTCTAACCAAAGTCTTTTTCCGGCAGTTGCCGGGACGACTCACGCACGGAGCAAAGGACACCGGACGCATGAGCGATCAGCAGCCTCAGGATACACACATACCGGTTCTGGACAAGCAGGCGGCCCTGCAGCGGCAGGAGGGCGACACGGACTTTTTGCGGGAGCTGTGGGAGGTCTTTGTGGACGATGCCCTGAACAAGCGGCAGCAGCTCCGGGAAGCCTTGCAGACTGAGGATATCGACATGGTGGAGCATCTGGCCCACACCCTCAAGTCCGGGGCGGCCACCGTGGGGACCAGGCGGGTCAGGGATGCAGCCCAGGCCCTGGAGACCTTTGCCAGGCAAGGAGTCGGCAATGGTGAGCTGCTGCACGCCCGGCTCGAGCAGGAGCTGGACACGGCCATAACCAGGTTGCGCAAAGAGCTTTCCCAACAGGGGCAGCCCGGCTGAGGCCGTGCATGCTGCATGAAAATACGGTTCCTCTGTTCAGCAGGTCAGATGGAATGCCCCGGCCACAGTGGCCTCTGCAGCCAGGCAGGCATTGAAGGCCGTGACTGCGGGGCCCGTGCGCCGGGAGACCAGCTCGATGCCAAGGTCTTTGCAGAGCGCGGACAGGGATTCCTGGACGCGCATCATGCCCAGGCTGCCCCTGCCGATGACCAGGATGTCAGGCCTGGAGTCCAGGACATCCACCAAATCCCCTTCCGTGACCAGGTGGCCGGAGTGCCGTCGCCAGCCGGGAATCACCTTTCGGCCGATGATAGTGACGTCCTCCCGGTAGGTGTGCCCCTGGATGGTTATGCGGCCGAAGCGGTAGCTTTCTATCATGGCGGGCTCAGAGGACCTTGCGCTCCATGTGCGGGCTGGTCCGGGGATCGTACGGGCCCAGGTCGTAGAGTCTGACCTTGTTGCTGCGGGGGAACTCTTTTTTGAGAACCCCCTTGAGGAATCTGGGCATTTTGGTCAGGGACACCCGGTGCTCGCGGGTCTGGAAGCCGTTCTGGAGGATGCGGAAGTCCTGCTCCGACTCCTTGATGAAGAGCACCGAGCGGTTGCGCTTGTAGGTGCGAATATCCACGCAGTGGCCCACCGGCATCTTTTGCAGCCGATCCAGCAAGGTTGGGATGAGGGTTGTCTTGTCGATCATTTGGTACCAGGAAAGAGGCTTTCGTGTCCGCCTGCCCTGCTCAGCCCGAGAAATAATCCAGGACATACTTGGCGGCGGTAATGAGGATCACGGCAGTGAGCATCAGCTTGATGGCCGCGGCAGGGACGTGCTTCTGGCAGCGGGCACCGAGATACATCCCGGCCATGCCCCCCAGCCCGAAGAGCAATCCCAGCAGCCAGTCCGGCGCAACGGCAAGGCCGGGATAGAGCGGCGCGATGAGCTGAAAGAAGAGGACCCCGGCCACGGAGGTCACAAAGGTCCCCATCAGGGCTGCCCCGGCCACGGTGTGCACGGGGAGACCGAAGAAGGTCACGAAGAACGGCGCGATGATGGACCCGCCGCCAATGCCGTAGATCCCCCCCACCACGCCCACGACAAGGCTGAGGGCGAAAATCCCGGGTGTGGGTGCGAGGTGGTCCTGACCCCGGAAGGTGTACCCGATGTGCCTGAGGGAAAATGCAGTGACCTGCACCGAGGCAACCGGGGTGTCTTTTCCCGGTTTGCCAGAAGAGCCGAGCCACGGCTGCTCTGTCCCCGACCCACTGGTTCTTTGCCGTGGGCGTCTCCCCGCCTGGAGGTCCTTGATCATTTTGGCGCCGATGTACAAGAGCACCAGGGCCGCAAAGAGCTTGAAGGTGCGCGGGTCGGGCAGCAGTTGGATCCGGACCACCGCCCCGATGAACACGCCCGGCAGGGTCCCGCAGATGACCACCCAGGTCAGGGGCCAGACCATGCGCTGTTCCCTGACGTAGCGATAGACGCCGCTGGGTATGGCCACGATGTTGAAGAGGTGGTTGGTGGCGCTCACCGAGGGCGAGGTGTACCCCAGAAAGGACATCTGAAAAGGCAGCAGCAGAAAGGCACCGGAAACCCCCCCCATGGATGTGAAGAAGGAGACGGCAAAGGCAACCAGGACCGGCACCCAGGGCGAGACCTCGATGCCGGCGGTGGGGAAGTACATGGATCACTCCTTGCCACGGTGTCGGTCTGCGTCTTACCGGTATCATTTCCAGACTCGCAAATGAAGAGCCCACGAGAGCGCAGACCGGAAACCCGGACCTCAGCCGTCCAGACAGGATTGCCGCATGCCCCTGCTGCACAGTGAATCCTACCATCCACCAATCTGGCTGAAAAACCGCCACCTGCAGACAGTCTACCCTTCTGTGATGCGGAGGGTGACAGGGGTGGCCTATGAACGGGAACGCCTCGAGCTGCAAGACGGGGACTTCCTGGATCTTGACTGGTCCCGGGTGGGTTCGCAGCGGCTGGCAGTGATCAGCCACGGACTGGAGGGCAACAGCCGCAAGGCCTATATCCTGGGGATGGCCCGGTCACTGAACCATGCGGGCTGGGACGTGCTGGCCTGGAACTTCCGCGGCTGCAGCGGGGTCCCCAACAGATTGCCCCGCTTCTATCACAACGGGGATACCGGGGACTTGGCTGCAGTCGTGACCAGGGGGGTCGCCCAGGGGAGTTACACGGCAGTGGCCCTGGTGGGCTTCAGCATGGGCGGAAACATCACCCTCAACTATCTGGGCGGGGCGGGTCCGGCCGTGGATCCGGCCGTTGCGGCTGGGGTTGCCATATCCGTGCCCTGCGACCTCAGGGGGGCGGCCATGGAGCTGGCCAGGCCCGTGCACCGCATCTACATGCACTACTTTTTACAGTCCCTGTTGCAAAAGATCCGGGAGAAGCAGGCCCGGTTCCCGGAGCTGTTGAACGATACCGACTTCGCGAAAATCAAGGATTTCCACGCCTTTGACTCCCGGTACACGGCCCCGTTGCACGGCTTTGCGGATGCCCGTGATTACTGGGCCAAGACGAGCAGCCTGCCCAGGCTTGGACGCATCACCCTGCCGGTTCTATTGGTCAATGCCCGAAACGACCCCTTTCTTTCGAGCAGCTGCTATCCGGTCGGGGAGGCAAGCCGGTCAGGAGCGCTGTACCTGGAGATGCCCGGACAGGGCGGGCATGTGGGGTTTGCCGGCCGTGGTGCCGGGGGGAGCTACTGGTCGGAGCAACGGGCCGAGGCGTTTTTGTCTTCAGTCCTGGGGCTGGATGCGTACCCACGCGCGTGAACCGTGCTGGAACCGTTGGATGCCGCCCGCCTCCCAACCTCTTCCCGGTGCTGCGATCAGCTGATGACAGGCGGTCAGGGACGGGCGCTCTTGAGGCGCAGCACGGCCTTGAAGGTCCGGGTGAGCTCGATGAAGGTCGCGCTGTCCCCGCCCTGGTCGGGGTGGTGCTTCAGGGCCAGGGAGCGGTACAGACGCACCAGCTCCCGCCTGGACATCTCCTTGAGGGCTTGCCGGGACACGCCGAAGACCTTGCTGGACTCCTCCAGGGTGATGTGCGGCCTGCGGGGGGGCGGGCGGTGGAACCGGTGCCTGTTGATGTAGTCCTGGATGATGTTCTCGAAGTAGCGGCTGCGCGAGAAAGGGTTGTCGAAGTACATGAACAGATAGCGGGTCAGATACTCATGCAGGGAATCGGCCTCAGGCAGCTCCGACCCCCAGAAGGCCTGATCAGCGTTGAGCTCGCACAGCTCTTCCAGGAAGTAGGCATCCAGCTTTTCCTGGTCCAATGCTTCGGGCATCTCCCCGGCGTAGATCTCCTGGAAGAAACGCCTCAGATTGAAGAAGGAGAAGACATAGGTTCGGTACTCGTGAGGCTTGAGCTCCATCTCCTGACGGATGAAGAACTGCTCGATCTCGTCGCGGGACTTGGAGAGCAGCGGGCGGTAGAAGCGGTCGGGAACCCGGCCGACCTTGGTCTGGTCGATCTGCTGCAGCCGGATGTAGTTGAGCCGCCGTTTGTCCACCCGGTGAATGCGCTCCCGGATGTAGTCCTCCTCCTCGCGGGTCAGCCTGGACCGCCTGGACCGGGTGCGGCTGCGCCGGAAAAAATGCTCCAGCTTGTACCTGATCTCAGGATCGACAAACGGCCAGAAAAGCTCTTCCATCTCCTGGACGCCCGGCGTGAGGCCGAAGTCAACCACAGCGGCTTCCACCTGTTCATGGATATAAAAGGCGTTCCCACCCGGGTAGATGATGTGCCGGGCAGGGTCGGGGCCGAGGTCGAAGATCTCCTGGCTGGTGTACCCGTCGCCCCGGGGAACCGAGACGCGGATGGCGTAGCGGAGCACGCCCGCGGTTCTGTTTCTGGCAAGATACATGGCTACTTCACACGAAGGGTTTCCGGTTGCAGACAACCAGAGTGTAAGGCGCACCTGGGACAAGGCAAGGGTGTGCCGTGTGCTGACAGGGGCTACTGGAGGGTGGTGCGGGACGGGGCGGGGGTCTCGACCTCTGCCCGGCGGGTGTCCGGGCAACCTTCAAGCGTGGCCTGCAAGGGCCGGATCTGCTTGAGATAGAGGTCCATGGCCTCTGCCGGCACAGGTTCACACGAAGGCGACTCGATGGTCAGGGGGTTGACGTACTGTCCGTTCTTCTTCATCCGGAAGTCAAGGTGGGGGCCGGTGGCGTAGCCCGTGGCGCCGACATAGCCGATGACCTGGCCCTGGGTGACCCGGGCTCCCTTCTTGGTGGATGAGGCATAACGGCTCATGTGATTGTAGACGGTCTCGTAGACGCTGTTGTGCCTGATCTTGACGTAACGGCCGGCGGCCTTGGTATAGCCCATTTCGCTGACCACGCCGTCCCCCACGGTCTTGATGGGCGTGCCTGTGGGCGCGGCATAGTCTATGGCCTGGTGGGGGCGGCGAACCTTGAGGATGGGATGCAGCCGGCTCTTGGAGTAGCCCGAGGAGATGCGCCTGAAGGACAGGGGAGCCTTGAGAAAGGCCTTGCGCACCGAGTTGCCCTGCTCGTTGTAGTATTGGCCGCGCCCGTTATCATCCTCGAAGAGGTAGGCCTGGAAGGTCCTGCCGTTGTTGGTGAACCAGGCGGCCAGGACGCGGCCGTAGTTGGCGAACTCACCATCCCGGGACCTCTTCTCCACCAGGCACCTGAAGTCGTCCCCCACGCGCAGATCCCGCACAAAGTCCACGTCCCAGGCAAAGATCTCCGCCAGCCGGATGGCCAGCTCGTCCGACTCCCCGGTCGCAGCCACGGACTCGAACAGGCTGGAGGCGATCGATCCCCGGACCAGCCGGGTCTCCAGGTCGTAGTGGATGGGGTCCCTCCGCACGGTCATCCCCTGGCCGGTGCTGAGCACGCACAGCTTTTCATCGCTGTCGATCTCATACTCCAACCGGGAGAACGCCCCGTCCTCTTCCCGGGTGAAGAGCCTGTAGGTGTTGCCTGCCTTGAGCCGCTCCAGGGGGTAGACGTCCCGGCAATCCACGCTCAGGGCATGGATTTCGGCAGGGCTGAGCAAACCGTCCAGGATATCGGAAGCGGTCTGCCCGGGTTTGATCTTGGACTCGACCACCACAGGCTCGGGTGGAGGTGCGGGAGCAACAGCAGGAGCAACAGGAGAAGACGCGGTCAGGGAGACAGTCTCGGGGGCCACCTCGGGCTGGGGCATATTCCCCGTGGATATGTGTGAGCCGGAGTTTCTTCCACCCAGGGACAAAATGACGCCGAATGCGAGCAGGCAGAGCAGACA
Organism: uncultured Desulfohalobiaceae bacterium; assembly: GCA_964618595.1. Classification (GTDB taxonomy): domain Bacteria; phylum Desulfobacterota; class Desulfovibrionia; order Desulfovibrionales; family CAZUBS01; genus CAZUBS01. The sequence goes on along the minus strand of CAZUBS010000090.1, from coordinate 194 downwards.
GGGAAGCAGCAACCGCCACCTTTTTCTGGGACGGCCCAGGGTGAGCTTGCTGCGATTGGGGGTAAAGTAGTCCATCGTCTCCTCTCGATCATCCGCCGCCCACAGCCGGGAAAAGACCGACAGTGTCCCCTTCCTCGAGGAGAGTCGTCCTGGACGCGCTTTTGTTGTTCACGAATATGAGCTTTACTTCCCGG
>CAZUBS010000089.1:4428-7191 GCA_964618595.1 uncultured Desulfohalobiaceae bacterium | reverse complement strand
GGCCTCGCAGCGCCCGCCGCGCACGTTGAAGCTGAACCGCCCCGGCTTGTAGCCCCGTTTCCTGGCCTCGGTGGTGTTGGTGAAGATCTTGCGGATCTCGTCGAAGATCTTGGTGTAGGTGGCCGGGTTGGACCGGGGGGTGCGCCCGATGGGGCTCTGGTCGATGGACACGATCTTCTCCACCTGCTCGTCGCCGGTGAAGCCCCCGACCTGGCCCGGGTTCTCCACCTTGATGCCCTGGGACAGGGCCAGGTGCTTGTACAGGGTGTCCACCACCAGGGAGCTCTTGCCCGACCCAGAGACCCCGGTCACGCAGACCAGGGCCCCCAGGGGGATGCGGCAGGATATGCGCTTGAGGTTGTTGGTGGTCACGTCCTGGAGCACCAGGGAGCCGTTGGGGGGGCGGCGCGTGGTGGGCACGGGGATGGAAAGGTCCCCGCGCAGGTACTTGCCGGTCAGGGAGCTCGAGGCGAGCAGGCCGGGCACGTCGCCCTGGAAGATGAGCTCGCCGCCCAGGGCCCCGGAACCAGGGCCCATTTCCAGCACGTGGTCTGCGGCCCTGATGGTGGGCTCGTCGTGCTCCACCACCAGCACGGTGTTGCCCCGGCTCTGCAGGCTGCGCAGCGTGTTGATCAGCCGCTGGTTGTCCTTGGGGTGCAGGCCGATGGAGGGCTCGTCCAGCACATAGGTCACGCCCACCAGCCCCGACCCGAGCTGCCCGGCCAGGCGGATGCGCTGGGCCTCGCCTCCGGACAGGGTGGACATGTTGCGGCCCAGGCTCAGGTAGTCGAGCCCCACGTTGACCAGGAAGGTGAGCCGGTGGGTCAGCTCCTTGAGCAGGGGGTCGGCAACGGCGTGCTGGTGACCGCTGAACTCGAGCTTCTCCAGCCAGTCCAGGGCATGGGCGATGGACCAGGAGGTGAAGTCGAAGATGCTGGCCTCCCTGACCCGCACGGCCAGTGCCTCGGGGCGGAGCCTGGCGCCGCGGCAGGCCGGGCAGGGCACGGTCTGGCGATACCTGGACAGCTCGTCCCTCCAGAAGCGGCCGAGCCCCATGCCGGTCTCCAGCAGAGGCACCACGCCGGGCCATCCCTGGTCCGGGTCGCCGTGAAAGAGCGCTTCCCATGCGGTTTGGGGGAACTCGGACAGCGGGGTGGTCAGCTCGAACCCCCAGGCCCTGCCCAGGCGGACGAGCTGGTCCCGGTAACGGGCGAAGACACGCGGCTTCCTCCAGGGGATGACCCCGCCCTGGGCCAGGGACAGCCCGCGGTTGGGGGCCAGCAGGCGCGGCTCGAAGTACTCCACCGTGCCGATGCCCGAGCAGGAGGGGCAGGCGCCCTGGGGGCTGTTGAAGGAGAACAGCTGGGGGCTGGGGCGGGGCAGGCGGACCCGGAAGTAGGGGCACACGGCCTCGGGGGAGTAGGCCTGGTCGCTCCCTCCCTGCACCGAGACCGTGACGCGGCCGTCGCCGTATTTGAGCCCCAGCTCCACCGAGTCGGCCAAACGCTTGCGGATCTCGGGGCGCATGACCAGGCGGTCCACCACCAGGTCCACGGTGTGGCGTTTGTTCTTTTCCAGCACCGGAACCGGGTCGAGCCCCATGACCTCGCCGTCCACCCGCACCCGGACGAACCCCTGGGCCTTGAGCTTCTTGAACAGGTCGGCCTGGGTTCCTTTCTTGTGCTCCACCAGCGGTGCCAGCAGGAGAAACCTGGCCCCTTCGGGAAGGGCCAGGATGGAGGCGATGATCTCGTCGGAGGCCTGGGCCTGGATGGCCCGTCCGCACTCGGGGCAGTAGGGGGTGCCCAGCCGGGCGAAGAAGACGCGCAAAAAGTCGTGGATCTCGGTGACCGTGCCCACGGTGGACCTGGGGTTGCGGCTGGTGGCGTGCTGCTCCAGGGAGATGGCCGGGGAGAGCCCCTCGATCTTGTCTACCAGGGGTTTGTCCAGCTGGGGCAGGAACTGCCTGGCATAGGCTGACAGGGATTCCACATAGCGCCTCTGGCCCTCGGCGTAGACGATGTCGAAGGCCAGGGTGGACTTGCCCGACCCGCTGGGTCCGCAGACCACGACCAGCTTGTCCCGGGGGATGTCCAGCGAGAGGTCCTTGAGGTTGTGCTGCCTGGCACCGGTGATCCGGATGCTCGTGTCCATGCTCTCTCCGTTTCGGGTGGGGTGTCCCAGAACCGGTGTCCGGGACGCAAGAGTGCAAGATAAGCGCTTCCCCGAGGGTGTAAAGGGGCAGTGGCACAAGGATTGTGCAGGGGGGGTGATGGTGGTAGGGTCGCTGCATCCTTACAGTTTCTGATCTGTGCCGTGCATCCGCACGCAATACGGCGGCACGGTCCAGCCCTCCAGGAGTGTGCATGCTGGAGAAAAAGAACAGACCCGCCCTCCGCTGGTTCCTGCTCCTGGCAGCGGTCATCGCCCTGGTCGACCTGGCCTTCATCTGGTTCACCCACCTGGAAACGGTCCGGTCCGAGCTGCTGCGCCGGGCACAAGAAAACCGGAGCGCCGTGAGCAGCGCCACCACCATCAACCTGCGTTCCATGGCCTCCTCCATGCAGCTCCAGGCCACGATCCTTTCGGAGGATCAGCGTGTCAAGTCCCGGCTGGCGCGGGCCCGGCAGGTGCTGCTCGCTGAAAACGGGGACGGTGGGGAAGAGGCCGGGGCGCTGCGCAGGCAACCCTACGAGGGGACCCCCGCGGAGGGGCCAAGGGGCGAGGGGCCAAGGGGCGAAGGGGCCAAGGGGCCGAGGGGTC
>CAZUBS010000089.1:0-4418 GCA_964618595.1 uncultured Desulfohalobiaceae bacterium | reverse complement strand
CGGGGCTCTGCGCAGGCAACTCTACGAGGAGATCCTCCCGGAGTGGCAATGGGTCGAGGAGCGTTCGGCAGCGCGTTTTCTGCATTTTTTCGTCACGCCCGGCCCAAGCACCTTTCTGCGTGTGTACGAGAGGGAGCGTTTCAACGACCAGGGCCTCCACCAGGCGGTGCGCCAGGCGGTGGAGTCCGGTCGCCCCGCAAGTGCTTTCGAGACCGGCCGGGTCTACTCCGGGATCAGGGGCGCCGCCCCGGTTCTGGCCGATGAGGGCCGGGGCACTGCCCTGGTGGGGGTCGTCGAGGTCGGGGCGTCTTTCGAGAGCCTGATACTCAACCTGCGGGAGGCCTTTGCCGAGTTCGGCAAGGAGGTGCAGCTCGCGGTCCTGCTGCGGCGTTCTCACCTGGACCGGACTCTGTGGCCTGACAAGCTCCTGGGCAGGGAGACCCTCCATATCGCGGGGCAAGACTATGTGGTGGAGTCCAGCACCTCGGACATGATCCGGATGATCGCCCGCAGTGCGTTCCTTGACCCTCTGGTGTCCGGCCTTCCGGGCGTGGAGGTGGTCGAGTTCGACCGCTCGCCTTACGAGGTCGTTGCGCTCGAAATTCCAATGCGGGAAGCAGGGGGCCGGGAAGACACGGCACCTGCCCCGAATGGAGAAGCCCCGGCCTGCCTGCTGGTGGCCTGGCACCCTGTCGAAGGCGCGGCAGGGCTCAAGCTTCAGAGCCTGAAGCGGAACATTGCTTCGGGCCTGGCCGCCTACGGCGTCATCATGGCGGCCGTGGGGCTGGCCTGGATTTACGGCAGCCGGCATCTGCGCAACCTGGTGCGCCGCCGCACCGCGGAGCTGGCCGAGGCCAACACCGAGCTGAAGCGTGCGGAGCGCAGCTACCGGGGCATCTATGACAGCGCCATCCAGGGCATGTTCCAGAGCTCCCTGGACGGGAGCTACTTCAGTCTCAACCCCGCGTTTGTGCACATGCTCGGGTATGATTTCCCAGGCGAGGTCAACAAAATCACCAACCCGGCAATGCAGATGTTCCTGGGCTGCGAGAACGGTACCCAGCTCATGGAGAAGCTCCTCCACCAGCGCGAGATCCAGAACCACGAAGCCGAGCTGAGCCGCAAGGACGGTTCCACGGTCTACGTGCTTGGCAACGTCTGGCTCAATCAGGACGAGAGCGGAACGACCTACATCGAGGGCATCGTGGTCGACCACACGGCCCGCCGGCTGATCGAGGAGAAGCTCAAGGAGGAGCAGCGCCGCCTCAACCAGGACCTCAGGACCGCCGCCGAGGTGCAGCTCAGCCTGTTGCCGGGCGATGTGCCCGAGTCGGAGTGCTTCCACGCCGAGTGGCGGTTCATGCCCAGCTTTCAGGTCAGCGGGGACATCCTGAACATCTTCGAGCTGGACTGCGAGCACCTGGCCTTCTATGTCCTGGACGTCAGCGGCCACGGCGTGCCCTCCTCGCTGGTGGGGGCCTCGGCCTCCCAGGCCTTGCAGCCCTACAGCTACTTCTGCTCCTGGAGCCCGGAAGGTCCGGGGTCGAACAAGTGCAACCACCCCCCCAAGGTGGTGCTGGAGCTGCTGAACATGGAGTTCCCCTTTGAACGCTTCGACCGTTTCCTGACCATCTGCTACATGGTCCTCAACCTGCGCACCGGCGTTCTGAGCTACTGCAACGCCGGGCATCCCGAGGCCTGCGTCCTCCGGGCAGGGGGGCAACTGGAGATTCTGCCGGTCAAGAACACCATCATCGGGATCGACCGGAGCCTGAACTTCGAGCAGGGCTCGGTCAACCTGGCACCAGGGGACAAGATCTTCGTCTACACCGACGGGGTCATCGACCACCGCTCGCAGAAGGGTGAGTTCTACGGGGAGGAACGGCTGATGGACTACCTCCGGCAACACGCCACTGTCCCCTCCAGTGACCTGCTGGACAACCTGACTGCCGAGCTGATGCGTTTCGGCGACAATGCCGAGCCCCGGGACGACATCACCCTCCTGGCCGTGGAGTTCCTGAAACCATTCCAGGGGGAGAACCTTTTGCGTGCTTTTCCCCAGGGCGGAAAGCCCTCCGGCAAATAAAGCGGATCCGGTTCAGATTCGCGACAAGGCCCTGAACCGTTTACACCCGGCCCGTCTTGAGCTAGGCACCTGGAAATACCCCTCAAAAACAGTTCCATTCAGGAGGTTGTATGTACGTCGGGCTCAAAATGCTCCGGGATTTTGTCAAGCTGACGCCCAAGACCTCTGTCAAGGAAGCCGAGCGGCTCATGGAGCGCAACAAGCTCTGGATGCTCCTGGTCATGGAAGGTGAGCGGCTGGTGGGCTACGTGCGCAAGGAGGACATCAGCGCGGCCCTGCCGTCGGTCATGACCACACTGGAGAAGCACGAGGCCAACTACCTGCTGGCCAAGCTGACCGTGGACAAGATCATGCGCCGCGACATCACCTCCATCCCCCCGGAAACCGAGATCGAGGCCGCTGCAGCGCTGATGTACGAGAAAGACCTGGCCGGCCTGGCTGTCGTGGACAGCCACAACAAGCTGCTGGGCTACATCAACCGCAGCGTCATCCTCAAGGTCTTCGTGGAGGAGATGGGCTTTTTGCAGGGCGGCTCCCGGGTGGTGTTCGATGTGGAAGACCGCCCCGGGGTGATGCACGAGGTCTCCGGCATCATCATGGACATGGGGTTCTCCATCATTTCCACGGGCACCTTCTTCCACGACAGCAGGCGCATGGTGGTCATCCGGGTTGCCACAGAGGACCCGTCCAGAATCGCCGCCGCCTTGCAGGACAGGGGCTACAAGGTGGTCGGGCCCATGGACTTCATGCACGAATGGCTCAGCTGATGGACCTGCTCGAGTTCGAGGACATCACCCTGACCTTCAAGGGGCTGGCCGCCCTGGTCGGGGTCAGCTTCCAGGCCGGGGAAGGCAGGATCACCTCGCTGATCGGCCCCAACGGGGCCGGGAAGACCAGCATCCTGAACTGCATCAGCGGCCGCTACCGCCCCGACTCGGGCAGCATCCGCATCGACGGCAGGGAGATCCTGGGGATGGCGGCCCACAGCCGCACGGAGCTGGGGCTTTCCAGGACCTTCCAGAACATCGCCTTGTTCAGGGGGCTGAGCGTGCTGGACAACCTCATGGTCGGCCGGCACCGGCTGATGGGGTATGGTCTGCTCAGTTCCCTGCTCTACTGGGGGCCGGCCCGCAAGGCCGAGGACCTGCACCGCAGAAGGGTCGAGGAGGTCATCGACTTTCTGGGGCTCTCCCCCCACCGCAACAAGGTTGCCGGCCGACTGCCCTACGGGGTGCAGAAGCGGGTCGAGCTGGGCCGGGCCCTGGCCGCCGAACCCAGGCTGATCCTCCTGGACGAGCCCATGGCGGGCATGAACCTCGAGGAGACCGAGGACATGGCCAGGTACATCCTGGACATCAACGAGGAGTGGGGGGCCAGCGTGCTGCTGGTGGAGCACGACATGGGGGTGGTCATGGACATCTCCGACCACGTGGTGGTGCTCGATTTCGGCAGTGTCCTGGCCGCGGGCACCCCGGACGAGGTCCGCGCCGACCCCGAGGTCGTCCGGGCCTACCTCGGCGACGGGGAGTCCAACTTTGCCGGACGCTGACTCCCCGGGCGGCCGTCCGGGCTCTCAATTTCCCAAAGGCATGACCTGGCCAGGCACGAGATGACACGCACCTACGAGACCACACTGCCCGCCCTGCTGCTCGAACAGGCCGCGACGCGCCCTGACGACATCGCCATGCGGGAGAAGGAGTGGGGTGTCTGGCAGCCCTACACCTGGCGCGAGTATTGCGACATAACGGCCGAGTTCGCCGCTGGCCTGCACTCCCTCGGCCTGGGACGGGGCGATGTGCTCATCCTCATCGGCGACAACAGGCCCGAGTGGTTGTGGGCCGAGCTGGCCATCCAGTCCCTGGGCGGCATGGCCCTGGGCCTCTACCAGGACGCCACCGGCGAAGAGGTGCAGTACATCTTCGAGCTCAGCCGGGCCAAGATGATCGTGGCCGAGGACCAGGAGCAGGTGGACAAGGTCCTGGAGCTGCGCAGGGACCTGCCCGACCTGGCCTACCTGGTCTTCCACGACCCCAAGGGGTTGATGCACTACGACGTGCCCGGCCTGATGCAGTTCAGCCAGGTGCGCGACCTGGGCCGGGCGAAGGCGGACCGGTTCCCGGGCTGGGTTGAGGATCTCGACCCGGGGGACAGCTGCCTGGTGGCCACCACCTCCGGCACCACCGGCCGCCCCAAGCTGGCCATGCTCTCGCACAGGAACATCCTTTCCATGGCCTCCACCCTGGGGGCCGCCGCGCCCAAGCACCCCACGGACCAGTTCGCCGCCTTCCTCCCCCTGGCCCGGAGGGGCGAGCAGAGGAAGGCCGCGGCCCAC
>CAZUBS010000088.1:0-7205 GCA_964618595.1 uncultured Desulfohalobiaceae bacterium | reverse complement strand
GGCCGCTACCTGATCCAGGCCGGCTTCACCGTCCTTCCGGTGCATCCCAAGCGCAGCGGTGTCTGGGGGCTTGACACGTACCCGAGCCTGCTGGACACCCCGGGTCACGTGGACGTGGTCAACCTGTTCCGGGCTGCGGTTGAGTGCCCGGGCCATGCCCGTGAGTGCCTGTCCCTGTCGCCCTGGCCCGTGCTGTTCTGGATGCAGTCCGGCATCCGAAGCCCTGAATCCAGGCGCATACTCGAGGACACCACCATCCGGGTGGTCGAGGATTCCTGCCTCATGGTGGAGCACCACAGGCTCTGTGGGGCGGGCTCATGACACCCGCCGCACCGGCCTTTGCCTGCCGCATGTGCGGGGAGTGCTGCCGGGGCGAGGGCGGCATCGTGGTCACGAGGGAGGAGCAGGAGCGCCTGAGCCGCCTGCTGGGCATGGACCTGGAGAGCTTTTGCCGGCGCTACACCACAAGCGTTGGGGAGAAGCGTGTTCTGGCCACCGGCCAAGACGGCTACTGCATCTTCTTCGTGAAGGACCGCGGCTGCACCGTCCACTCGGACAAGCCGGACATCTGCCGGGCCTGGCCCTTTTTCCGCGGCAACCTGATCGATGCGGTCAGCTGGGAAATGGCTCAGGAGAGCTGCCCGGGCATCGAGCCGGAAGTCGGCCACCGTGAGTTCGTGCGCCAGGGCTGCGCCTATCTGCTGCGCCACGGCCTGGCCCGCAGCCGACGACCCGACGTGGCCGCGGCCCTGATCATCGACTGCCGGGACCTGACGTGACCGCGATGGACATCGAAAAAAGCCTGCGCATGCTCGGCCTGCCTGAGCGGGCCTCACTGGAGCAGGTCAAGCGCGCCTTCCGGGCCCGGGCCTTTGAGCTGCACCCGGACCTGCACCCCCACGACCCTCAGGCCGCGCGCAAGTTCCAACAGCTCAACGAAGCCTATGTCACCCTGACCCACCACCTGCGGGCCCGCAGCGAAAAACCTGAAAGCGAAACGTTTGACAGCACGTCCCGGAAAGCCCGTAAAGACGGCCCTGACCGTGCCAGGCGGGCCTATCACTCCCGCACCGACCGCGAGGAGGTCCTGCGCGACATCCTGAGCGACCCCTTTGCCCGGCAGGTCTTCGAGGACATCTACCGCACCATCCGGAAACGGGGCAGCCGGGCCACGGTTCTGGAGCAGAGCGCCTCCGGGAAAAAGCAAGCCCTGGCCAAGGCCGTGACCTCCTCCACCGGGGCCTGGGGCAGTCTGAAAGAGCGGCTGCGCTCCCAGCTCGACGACGAGCAGTCCATCACCCTGGCCCCGGAGCTGCTGCGCCCCGGTCAGACCATCCGCTTCCAGATAACCAGGCGATTCTCAGGCCCCCCGGTCAGCCTGCAGGTCACCCTCCCCCCCGACTACGTGGTGGGCCGCCCCATCCGCCTCAAAGGCTACGGCCGCCGCATCGGCCCCTTCAAGGGCGACCTCTACCTGCGCTTCCTTCCCGAATAAGACACAGAATCGAGGCCGAAGCATATATCAATAGGTGAGGGTTTGAGATTCTCGAAGCAACGCCGTCCAGCATCGATTCCACGACTTCGGCAATCGGCTGAGAATGGGCCCTGGCCCGGCTTCGCCTTTGGCTACGCCGTGGCAAGCATGAACGAGCGATTGAAATAACGAAGTCCAGCGAGGGCGTCTCGGCAATCGGCAATCGGCTGAGAATGGGCCCTGGCAAGGCGCAAGGTCATCTCAAACCGGAGCGTATCTCAATACGTGAGGATTTGAGATGACCGCGGCAACGAAGTCCAGCGCCGATTCTCAGCCGATTGCCTACATGGAGTCGGAGGATTGGAGCTCTTCTATCTGCTTGTCGATAGCCTTCTGCAACCGGTCGGGCAGGCCCATGATATCGGTGTTCAAAAAACCGCGCACAATGGTTGAGGTGGCCTCGTCCTCGTCCATTCCCCGGGCCATGAGGTACTCGATCTCCTCCTGGGCGATCTTGCCCACCGAGGCCTCGTGGGAGAGCTCCACCCCCTCGACCGTGCCGTCCAGCTCGGGGATGGCCCAGATGCGGCCGTTGCCCAGGATCAGCCCCTGACACTCCAGGTGCCCCTTGCTGGGGACGTGGTGGGCCCCTATGTGTCCCCGGTTGATGATGGTGCCGCCGGTGGAGATGGTGCGGGCGATGATCTCGCAACGGGTGCGCGGCGCGTTCATGACCACCCGGTTGCCCATGTCCAGATGAGATCCTGACGGGGCCACGATGACCGAGTTGAAACGGGCCACGGAGTCTGGCCCTGTCATGGTGATGGCCGGGTACATCTGCAGGTCCTTGACCTGCTTGAGCAGCACGTAGTTGGAGAGGAACTTCCCCCCCTGCTCCACGATGCCCGCCGAGCGGGGGCGCACGCTGATGCTCTCCCCCCAGTTGTGCACCATGGTGAAGGTGAGCGAGGCGTTCTTGCGCACGAAGAACTCGGAGATGCCCAGGTGGGCCCCGCCCTTGGTTCCGTGGGCCACGGAGCAGCCGGTGATGATGTGCGCCTCGGCCCCTTCCTCGATGATCACCACGTTGTGCACGTTCTGGCCAACCTGCTCGGCCTTGAGCATCAGGCAGGACTGGATGGGGTCGGGAACCTTTGCCCCGGCCTTGACCCGGATGAAGTAGCCCCCGTGCAGCCGGTCGTGGGCGGCGCGGGTGTAGACGTCCTTGTCCTTGTCCACCAGGGTCCAGAAGACGTCCTTCAGGCCGTCGTACTTCTCCAGGGCGTCCTTGATGTCCAGGATCTCCACCCCCTCGTGGCTGGACCGGCAGTGCACCGCTGAGTGGTCCACCTGCAGGTAGGAGGCGGATCGCTGCTCCTCGTCCGCGACCACCCCGGCCATGAGCAGCTGCTCCTTGTCCTCCTCTGACAAGGACCGAAGATCCCCGATCGCCCCGTGCTCCAAACCCTCGAACTTGAACGTGGAAAGATCAACGTCGCTCATAATTTGTACCGATGATTTGTATCTGGTTGGAAGTGTGGATCATAACCGAAAGCTTCTCAGGAACGAAAAATTTACGTTCGAAGCTGGAAGTCGGCCTGTCCCCCGTAGCTTCAAGCGATGAGGGGAAGTTCGAAGAAAAAGTCAGAAAGGCGGTACCACGAATCTTCACGAATAAATCCAATACTCTTTCTCGGCGAAGCCGATGGCCCCTTTTCCTGCTCGGGTCTTTTCCCGCGCTGGGAATGACTCCAGGACTTTATTCGTGTCAATTCGTCCAGATTCGTGAAAATTCGTGGTCCTGCCATTTTCTTCCCTACGAACTTCGAAGTATTTCTCTCCCTTTCAGCTTTCGGTTCATTTCTTTCGTCAAACTTCCGACTTCGAGCTTCGAACTCTCAGAAAGTGTCCGCTATCTGAGACACCGCACGCACTCCTGGTAGCCATGCGCCCGGATGTGGTCCAGGATGTCCCGCGGACGCGCCTCGCAGCACAGATGACCGTCGTAGAGAACCTGGCCCCGGTCCGCGTTGACGTAGTCCAGGATGTAGCCGGTGTGGGTGATGATAAGGCCTGAGGTCTTGACCTGCTCCTTGCGCTCTTTCATGCTCTGGTAGGGTGCGGGCTCCAGGCTTCCGTCCAGGACCTCCCTGGCCACCTTGCCCACCAGCTGCATGTTTTCCAGGTCGACCCCTGATTCCGGCTCGTCGAACAGCACCAGGTCCGGCCTCTGGGCCATGAGCTGGAGCAGCTCGGAGCGCTTGATCTCCCCGCCGGAGAAGCCCGCGTTGATGTCCCTGTCCAGAAACGCGGACATGTTCACCCGTCGTGCCAGGCCTTCCACATCCACCCCGTTCTCTCGGTGGCGGGAGCACATCTGGACCAGGTGCCGGGTGCGCAGGCCGTGGATGGTCGGCGGGCGCTGAAAGGACATGCCGATGCCGAGACGGGCCCGCTCATAGGTTGGGGCGCCGGTGATGTCCCGGCCCTTGAACAGGATGGTCCCCCTGGTCACTTCATAGCCTGAAAACCCCATCAGGGCCATGAGCAGCGAGGTCTTGCCCGAGCCGTTGGGACCGAAGAGGATGAAGGTCTCGCCCTGGCCAATGGTCAGGTCGATGCCCTTGAGCACGGGCTTGTCCCCGATGGAGACATGCAGGTCCTTGATTTCCAGCATGGATGGCTTCCTGGTCTGGACCCGCCTCGTGGCGGGCCGGTTGCTCTGAACCCGCCGCGCTGCAGCAGGTCTTACCTAGTGCGGTCAAAGACATACGGCAGGTTCCTGCAGGAGTCCAGCAAGGGCCGTTGGAGCCAGGACAGGCTCGCCCTTTTCACCTGAAGGAGAAGGTCTTGTCCTCATCCCGTGACCGGTCGTAGCAGTAGTAGCAACGCTCGTTGCTGCGGAACAGCGGCAGCAACAGAATGCCCGCGACAAACCCCCCGGCATGGGCCCACCAGGCCACCCCGCCGCCCCCCTGGCCTGCACCGTTTGCGAACAGCCCGGTGCTGACCTGGCTGAGGAACCAGATGCCCAGAAAGATGACCGCCGGCAGCTCGATGATGTAGGGGAAGATGAAAATGGGGATCAGGGTCACCACCCGGGCATGGGGGTAGAGGATGAAGTAGGCGCCCATGACCCCGGCGATGGCCCCGGAGGCCCCGACCACCGGGATCTTCGAGTCCATGTTGAAGAACATGTGCGTGGCCAGGGCGCCCAGGCCGCAGAGGAGAAAGAACATGACAAAGCGAAACGGCCCCATCACGTCTTCCACATTGTCGGCGAAGATCCACATTACCCACATATTGAACAAAAAATGAAAAAAACCGCTGTGCAGAAACATGTGCGTGAAAAAAGGGAACACGAACGTCTCGGGGTAGCCCATCCAGGCGGCCCACTCGGCCTGGAAGTACCGGGCCGGCACAACACCCAGGATATGGAAAAGCTGGATCATCTGCTCCTGGCTCATGCCCATCTGCAGCAGGAACACCAGTGCGTTGACGCCTACGATGGTATAGACCGCATAGGGCGTGTGCCGGTAGGGGATGTTGTCTTTGAGGGGGAGCATGGTTTGGGAGTATCCAGGTCAATCACCATGACCTGCAGAAACCAGGGTAGATCAAGTTTCCATCCGGGTCCAGATGCCTGAGAGGCGGGCCAGCAAGCGCCTGGCACTTTTGCGGCGCAGACGCTGCAAGACCCTGAACAGGCGCCGGGCCTCCCTGTCCAGCCCCTCGGTGGTGCCCGGGTTGACCACCACCAGATCGCACTGCCTGAGCTTGTCCCTTTCAGACCACTGCCACGACTCCAGGCGTGCGCTAAGCTCCTCGGACCAGCCGCGGCTTTTTCGCAGCCACTGGTGCCGTTTCTCCTCCTTGGCCATGACACCGACCACCACGTCGAAGAGCCGGCCCTTGTCCCAGCCGCTTTCCAGCAGCAGGGGAACTTCGGCCACCGCCAGCCTGTCCGGGCGGTGCTCCTTGAAAAAGACTTCCAGCCGATGGCGCACCAGGGGGTGGATGAGCTGTTCGACCTCCCTCCGGAGCGTGTCGGATTGGAGCATGGCCTCACGCAGGGCGGGCTTGTCCACACCGCCTTCCTGAGTCAGAAACCGACCGCCGAAACGTTGCTTGAGCAGCACCTGCCCGTCTGCACCCGGCCGGTACAGGGAAGCAACCGCCTCGTCGGCCAGCCACACCGGGGCTCCGAGATTCTCCAGGCGACGCACCAGCTCGGACTTGCCGCAACCTGGCATCCCGGTCACCCCCACCCGCTGGACGCCCCTCCCGAGAAGCAGAGCCACCCGCTGAAAGTCCCGGGGGGGCGGCTGGAGAAAGGTCAATTGCTTTCCTGTTCGGGGATGGACAAAGGAGAGACGCCAGGCGTGCAGCATCTGCCGTCGGGCGTGCCTGAACACACGGGGCATCTCTTTTAACAGCCGGGCGTGGGCAGTCGCCCCGTACACCGTGTCCCCCAGCAGGGGGTGCCCCCTGTGGGACAGGTGGACCCGGATCTGGTGCGTCCTTCCGGTGGAGATTCCGACAGTGAGCAGGCTTGAGCCTCCGCCTGGTGCGGTCCAGACAGTTTCGTAGGTGCTGTGGGCGGTTCTGCCTCCCTTTTCCACCACGGCCATTCTGGTCGGGTTTCGAGGGTCCCTCCCGATGGGGTCGTTGACGGTGTCCCGAGGCGGGTCGGGGACTCCGTACACCAGGGCCAGGTAGACCTTGTGCACCTTTCTGGCGGCAAAGTCGCGGCTCAAGGACAACCGCGCAGCCTCGTCCAGGGCCACGACAATAAGGCCCGAGGTATCCTTGTCCAGGCGGTGGACAATCCCGGGCCGTGCCCCCGGCATGGCTGAGATCGCGGGGAAGCGGTGCGCGAGCCTGTGCACCAGGGTTCCCTCCGGGCACGAGGGGGCCGGGTGCACGGTCAAGCCTGCTGGTTTGTCGAGCACCACCAGGTCGGCGTCCTGGTAGAGCACCCGCACGGGACCCTTTTCGGGCGTGACCTCCTCCACGGCGGGAAGGGCCCTGACCCGGACATGGTCCCCGGACTGGAGCAGCGCCGAGGGTTGCGTGCAGACCCGCTGCCCGACCAGCACATCCCCCGACTTGATCCACTGCTTGACCCGCGACCGGGAGATGCCCTGCCCGAGCAGCTCCCCGGCCAGAAATCTGTCCAGGCGGATCTGGCCTGTGTCCTCCGGGACAGTGGTTTCAAAACCCTGGTCCATCATGGCACCCCTGAAAAGCGGCCGCAGCCGCGGCATTCACATCGGGTGGTTGTCCTGGATGAAAGCAAGAAAAACGTCCTTGACCCGGGCAGGGGAACCTGACTAAAAATCGAAAATTTTGACATTGCCACAGCGCCTTGCCGATATCCAACCGAGGAGGAATCCGTGCCCGTTCATGTGGTCAAGCATCCCCTGGTGAAGCACAAACTCGGCCTGATACGCAAGCACAACATCTCCACCAAGGACTTCCGGGAGATCTCCTCGGAGCTGGCCCGGCTGCTGACCTACGAGGCCACCAAGGACCTGGACACCGAAACCAGGACCATCCGCTGCTGGAGCGGCGAGACCACAGTGGAGCGCATCAAGGGCAAGAAGATCACCGTGGTCCCCATCCTGCGCGCCGGCCTGGGCATGATGGACGGGGTGCTCGACCTCATCCCCGGGGCCAAGGTCAGCGTGGTCGGGCTGTACCGCAACGAGGAGACCCTGGAGCCGGTGCG
>CAZUBS010000087.1:5695-7220 GCA_964618595.1 uncultured Desulfohalobiaceae bacterium | reverse complement strand
AGGCGATGGTCAGCTTGCCCGTAACCACCATGAAAAGCTCGTCCTCCCGGGCGTGGCTGTGCCAGACGAACTCGCCCTTGAGCTTGGCCAGCTTGAGATACTGTCCGTTCATCTCCCCCACGATCTTGGGCTGCCAGAGCTCATGGAACAGGGCGAACTTCTCGGACAAAGAGATCCTGCATCCCGCGTTCTTGTCCATGGCCTCAGCTCCCGCTCTTGGTCAAAGCTGCGATCCAGTCCTCGAGCTCGGCCACCTGAAAGGCTTCCTGCTTCACGGTCAGGTCAAGGCTGACAGCCAGCCCGGACAGGGCCTGGACCTCCGTGTCCTGCTGCAGGGCCTGGTGTCTGGAGTGAGCGGCCCGGGCCCGGTTCAGCGAGGCCACCAGGGCGGCCTGCATGGTCTTGTCCAGGCTGAGGTCGGCGGCTGCAAAATCGGGCTCGATGCCGTTCTCCGCCACCTCTTCGGCAAAATGGGCCAGCTGTTTCATCTTGGTCATGGCCGTATCCATCAGGTTCCACCCCAGACCGTCCCTCCCCTGGTAAACCCAGGCGTGCCGGACGTGCTCGAACATCTCGGAGTACTTGTCCGAAACTTCCCGCTGGAGCATGTCAAGGAAGTCCGGCGGGAGTTCCTGCTCGCCTTCAGGACGGCTCGCAGCCTCCTCCGGGCTGAGCTTGTCCAGCTGCTTTCTGAATTTCTTGGCGTGGTAAGCCGACTCCCAGCCCTCACGTTTCAGGACCCGGCTGATGTGGGGGTCGTCAACCAGCTCCGATTCCCTGTTGTAGTGCGGGACCAGGTTCTCCTCGTAGTCCACATACGACTTGAAAATGGTGGACCGGCTGGCGGGGTCGAAAGGGTAGGCGGCGGGCTCGAGGTTGGGCTCCCCGCCGAGCTGGCCGATGATCATGCCCAGCCAGTGCATGTGCCACATCTCCTCCCGGGAACGGGACAGCAGGCTGGCTCCGATGGGCGTGTCCTCCCCTTCCAGGTAGCTGTGCACCAGATAGCGCAGGATGGCGGCGTGCTCCTCGGCCAGGTCCTTGTTCAGCATGTCGATGAGTGCCTTGCTGTCCACGATATCCTCCGTTGGTTTTTCTGTCCGCCAGGTTTGGGTTTCGCACCGATCAGTAAAATGTCAGATTCCGGACCCGGGGTCCAGACATGGCTATCCCCCTTTTGCGGGCGGGTTGCCGGCCCGCTTGTCGGGAGGGCGTTCTTTCCCTATAGAGGATATTGGGTGGCCGGTGCTTCACTGACCTTCCGCAGGGAGGTCGAGAAATCTTTTTCCTTTTGGGGGTTCCGTCATGCAAAGCTTCATCGCCCGTTTCCTTCTCTGCGCCATGGCCGTGTGGCTGACGGCCTGTGCCACAACTCCACAGGAACCCAGGGTGGACGCTTCCGGCCCGAGCGTGCAGGAAGCAGTGACCTATGAAGGCCCCAAGGCCCGGATCGCCGTGGCCAACTTCAAATGCAAGGCCGCACAGTGCTCGGGCGCCATCGGGGAGGGCGTGTCCGACATGCTGA
>CAZUBS010000087.1:0-5595 GCA_964618595.1 uncultured Desulfohalobiaceae bacterium | reverse complement strand
TGCAAGGCCGCACAGTGCTCGGGCGCCATCGGGGAGGGCGTGTCCGACATGCTGACCACGGCGCTGTTCAGGAGCAACCGCTTCATCGTCCTGGAACGGGGCGAGGGCCTTGACGAGCTCAAGGAGGAGCTCGACCTCATGGACACCGGATACATGGAGGAAGGAAAAGGCGCTGAAAAGGGGCTCATGGAAGGGGCGGACATCCTGCTCATGGGCGCCATCACCGAGTTCGAGCCCAAGGCTTCGGGTGTAGGCGGCGGCATTGGCGGGCTCTACCTGGGCAGCGGGGTCCTGGGGGGGGTCCGGGGTGGCAAGGAGGATGCGTACATCAAGGCTGATCTGCGTCTGGTCGACGTGCGCCGCGGACGGGTCATCAACGCGGCCACGGTCGAGGGCCAGGCAACACGCTGGAAAGTTGGGGGGCTGGGCGGGGCCCTCGTGGGCAACGTGGTCCTGGGCGGCGCTCTCGGCGGCTACAAGAACACCCCCATGGAGAAGGCTGTCCGGGACATGCTGGACGCGGCCGTCCAGACCATCTCCCAGCAGGTCCCCCAAGAGTACTACCGCTACCCGGGGCAGGGCAAGGCCCAGCCGGCCGGCTACCAGCAGCCCGCAGCACCTGTCGAGTCGAAAAGCAGCCCGGCCCTGCTCGACCCGTCCGACCGCGAGGATGCCAGAAAGATCCAGTCCAGGCTTGCCGAGCTGGGGTTCTACACCTCCACCATCGACGGGATCTGGGGCAAGGGGTCCCGGGGCGCCCTGATAGAGTTCAAAAAGAGCAAGGGCCTTCCCGCCACGGGGGACTGGGACATGACCGTGCAGCAGATGCTGCTGGGCCAGTGAAAAATCCTCAGGATCTCATGTCTGTGCAAGGGCCCGGCACGAGCCGGGCCTTTTTCGTGTCTGTCAAGACAGAGATGGAAAACAGTCGCTCGAGCTTCATATTCTGATACTCTGCAAGCAGGGACAAGATACAACCACGTCGGCGGGAGGACCATGCCCACCATCAGACAGCAGATGCGCGAGCTGCTGGCGGAGGAGGCGCTGACCACCAGGGAGCTTTCCCAGCAGCTGGGCATCTCGGAGAAAGAGGTTGCCGGCCACCTGGAGCACGTGGCCAGGACGGCCCGGAAGGAGGGCAAGCGCTTGCTGGTGCTGCCGTTTGCCTGCCTGGACTGCGGGTTCGTGTTCAGGGGGCGGAGCAGGTTCACCAAGCCGGGGCGCTGCCCCCGCTGCAAGGGCAGCCATGTGGAGCCGCCCCGGTTCCACATGGAGTGAACCCGGGGCGGCCGGCATTCTCGGCTCGCTGGAAAGGGGCGCAGAGATCGAGCCGGTCAGGAATCATGTGCCGTTTGGAGCAGGACTGCCAGGCGGGTCACCGGCCAGGCCCACGTGACCGCACAGTGGCCACAGGGCGCATCACGGCTGCTTGAGGATGTCCCGGATCTCGGTCAGCAGCTTCTCCTCCGGGCCGGGCTCGGGCGGCGCAGGCGGGGCGGGCTCGGCCTCTTTCTTGCGGCGCAGGCGGTTCATTCCCCTTACGGCCAGGAATATGGCAAAGGCGATGATCACAAAGTCGACGACAGACTTGATGAAGCTGCCGTAGTTGAGGGTCACCGCGGCCAGGTCGCCCCTGGCCTCCCGAAGGACCAGGGCCAGCCGGGTGAAGTCGGTGTTGCCCACCAAAAGCCCCAGCGGCGGCATGATCACGTCGGCCACAAAGGAGGACACGATCCTGCCGAAGGCCATGCCGATGACAATTCCAACGGCCATGTCCACCACATTGCCCTTGAGGGCGAACTCCTTGAACTCCTTGAGCATGCCCATTGCTGATCCCTCACTGCTGCTGGTTGAAACAGGTTGAACACTGGAAGAGCTTCCGGGCTGCATACGCAAAATATTCGATACTGGGCAAGTGCGGGGTTGCTGAATGCTGGACAGGCTGCGGAAAAGCAAATAGCGGGATCAGAAATAGCTCTTGAACTCGCCGAACAGGAAGTTGGGGAAGGTGCCGAACTCCGAGTTGATCTCCAGGTCAAAGGGGGAAGTGGCCTCGGGGCGGCGGCCGAGGTTGAGGGATGCGCCGAGGATGATGTCGGTATTGTCGCCGGCTGAAACCGTCAGGGTGGGTTGGATCTGAACGGAGCCGTCGGTCAGGGAGACAATGGCCGCCAGCCTGCCCGTGACCAGTGGGGAGAGCTCGTAGGAGGCCAGGGCTCCCAACAGGTTTTGTCCAACGTGCAGTGAAGCCCCGTTCTGGAAACGCGCCAGGCCGGCCTCCAGCCGGCTTGATTCGCCTGCCCCGTTGTAGAGGTACTCCATCTCCAGGATGAGGGAGGACTCGAAGCGCCGGCTCAGTCCGAGCACGGCAGTCAGGTGGTCCTCGTAGAGATCCCCGGGCAGGGGGGCCAGGGGGGGTGAGTCCTGGGCCCGGAACCAGGCGGCCTCTGCCCTGACCTGGACAGGCCCCAGCTCTCCCACCAGACCTCCGCCCAGCTGCCAGCCGCCATAGATCTTGCCGCCCTGCAGGGCCAGGTCCCAGCCGCCCAGGGTGGTGAAGGCCCGGGCCAGTATCGAGGAACCGTACCAGCTGGCCTGCAGGCCTTGTCCGGGAGCGGCCGCCTGTCCGGCCAGGTCCAGCTCCCGTCCGGCCACCCCAAGCAGGGTCAGGCCGGAGAAGGTCCCCAGGGGCAGGTCGCAGCGCAGGGCGTCCACCCCGGGCTTGTAGTCGCGGTCGAACTGACGGGGATCAAAGGGCAGATAGACGTCCAGGGGGTTCCAGAAGTGGGCCTTGCCAAAGGTCACGGCCTGCCTTCCCAGTGTAATGTCGGCCCACGGCAGGCTCAGCCTGACGTTCATCCGGTCCACCCACATCCCGGCCGATGTCCGGTCCTCGGTGATCCAGTCCCAGGACAGGTCCGCGGCCCGGTAGCGCAGGTCGCCCCCGGCAAAGTTGAACAGCCTCCCCCCCGGGTTTCCCCCGCCCGAGGAGTGGGTCAGCCCGTGCACCAGGTGGAGCTGGTAGCTCAGCCTGTCACTGGGGCGGCCCATGGCCGTCAGCCGCAGGATCTCCTGCAGGAATCCGTCCGTGCCGGAGTCGTTGAACAACGGCTCAACGTCGTAGTTGTCCACTGCCGCGCCGATGACCCGCAGGCTGCCGTCCAGGCCGAAGGTCTGGTAAGTGTCGCCGACCAAGGCGTGGGAGGGGGTGACCATGCAGAAAAGCAGGACCAGGCAGATCAGGGCTGAGCAGCAAAGCATCAGGGCCTGATTTCCGTGGATTTCCAGCTTCACCGCGGTGACCGGTGTGGTGTCATCCGGATAGAAATCGGTTCCCGCCTGTGACCTTTCATGCTCGAGGGGCAGCGTGCTTTGATTTCGGATCGATGTTCGAGACATGAGCCTGGACCTTGTTGCCGGTCAAAAACCCGCTTCACTCGGATCGAAGCTGCCGTCCGTGTCGATGCGGCCGTCCTTGAGCAGGATGAGCCGCCCGGCCATGCGCATGACCTTGGGGTCGTGGGTGGAGAAGAAGAAGGTCACGTTCTTGTCCTGGTTGAGCTTTTGCATGAGCTCCAGCAGGGCGTGGCCGGTCTTGGAGTCGACATTGGCAGTGGGTTCGTCAGCCAGCACCAGGGCGGGTTCCGGGGCGATGGCCCGGGCGATGGCGACCCGCTGCTGCTGGCCGCCGGAGAGCTCGCGGGGAAAGCGGCGCTCCATGCCCGAGAGCCCGACATCGGCCAGGACCTGGCGGACGCGTTCGTGTCGCTCGTGAACGGAAACGCCCTGCAGCATGAGCACGTACTCGGCGTTTTCCAGGGCGGTGAGCACCGGGATGAGGTTGTAGCTCTGGAAGATGAAGCCGATGCGGTCGCGCCTGAGAAGGCTGAGCTGCCTTCCGGAAAGGGTGCCGATATCGCGGCCTTCCAAACGGACGCTTCCGCTGGTGGGTCGGTCCAGTCCCCCGATGATATTCAGCAGTGTCGACTTGCCCGATCCGGATGGGCCGGCCATGGCCGTGAACTCGCCGGGTTCCACAGTGAGGTCCACGCCGCGCAGGGCCCGGGTGACCACCTCGCCTTGGCCGTACTCCTTGGCCACATCCTGTACGCGAACGGTTTCAGTCATGGGATACCACCTGCAAGGGTTTCATTGCAAAATCGCTATCGGGATCGGGATCGGGATCGAAGCCTTTTGCCTTTTCCAAGGACCATTACCGTTGTTGGAGATATCGATTCCAATTTCGATAGCGATAGCGATTGAAGATTTGTTTGAACCGGCATCATCACCCGGAGTTGCTTGGTTTTACCGCAAAGTGTCCGCCACCTGGACCCTGGTGGCGCGGCGCATGGGGATCAGGCTCAGACACACGGTGGCGGCGAAGACAACGGCCGTGGTCGTGGCCAGGATCTCCAGGGTGAGCCTGGTGTTCAGGGTTGTGGACACGGCAAAACCGGAGATGGTGATGCCCTCCTTAAGGAACACGGACAGGTCGATCCCGGCCCGGTCCACCCAGACTGCGGCCAGGGAACCAAGACACGCCCCGAGGGCGCATCCCGCCAGGCCGAGGAAGGCTGACTCGATCAGGAGCTGCAGCCTGATCTGGCGGGGCAGCGTGCCCAGGGCCAGGAGCACGGCGAACTCCCGTTGCCGCTCCATGACCGACATGAGCAACGTGTTGAGGATGGTGAACAAAATCAAAAAGACCAGAATACCCTGGAAGATCCAGTTGGAAGCACGGTCCATGCGGATGTAGGCCGCCAGCTCCGGCAACACCTCCTGCCAGGGGCGCACCACGGCGGAAGGAGGCAGATCGAGTCCGCGCACGTCCGTCAGCACCCGCTGCTGCGCATCGGTTTTGCCCAGCACTACCCCCAGCCGGGTCGCTGTTTCCTCCGGCATCCGGAAGAGCTGGCGGGCAAAATCCAGGGGCATCTGGATGAAGTAGCCGTCCAGCTCGTCCGATCCGGTCTGGAAGATGCCTTTGACCCGGCACAGCTCCTCCACCAGGTTGCCCTGCGCATCGTTGGTGGTCAGAACCACCTTCTTGC
The DNA here is from genome assembly GCA_964618595.1 of uncultured Desulfohalobiaceae bacterium. GTDB lineage: Bacteria > Desulfobacterota > Desulfovibrionia > Desulfovibrionales > CAZUBS01 > CAZUBS01. Next base: position 544 of record CAZUBS010000087.1, on the reverse strand, counting down.
CCACCTCCACGTCCAGGCGGTCGGCCAGCTCGCTGCCCACCACCACCAGGGCGCCGTCGCCCTGCTCAAGAAAAGAGCCCTGGACCATGTGGTTCGGCAGGGGCGAGGTCAGCCGCTCCAGCTCGGGCTCCACCCCCATGAGGGAGGCGGAGACCGTCCCGGTGGCCGACTTGGCGATGCCCTGCCCGAGCACGTGCAGCTTGGTACGTTCCACGCCCGGGACAGACGCGACCTTCCGACGCAGGTCAGCGGAGACCGCGATGTACAGGTCCACGGCAGGAGCGGCCTCGTAATCCCGGTGCTCCAGGGTGACGTGGCCTGCCTGCATGCGCACCACCTGGTCCACCATCTGTCCATACATGCCCTCGCCCAGGGCCACGAAGAACACGGCAAAGGCCAGCCCGAACCCGATCGAGGAGACCGTGATCAAAGTGCGGCGCTTGTTGCGCCACAGAGACCGCCAGGAGAGACGGATCAACAGCATACGCTCGAAGCTCGAAGCTGGCCTGCCCTCCGTAGCTTCAGCGGAGGGGGAAAGCTGGAA
>CAZUBS010000086.1:0-7234 GCA_964618595.1 uncultured Desulfohalobiaceae bacterium | reverse complement strand
ATGACAACAGAGCACAGCGCACACGGGGACGACACGGCTTCCGGGAGGGGAAGAGAGACGGCAGGCAGTCACCCGGCGGGAGACGGCCGGAGAGGGCAGAAGATGAAAAACACCTTCCCGGCGGGGTGGTGAAACTGGTAGACGCACGGGACTCAAAATCCCGCGGCCGAAAGGCCATGAGGGTGCGATTCCCTCCCCCGGCACCATGCAGCAGACCAGCCCCGGAAAAGGCCACGGCTTTTTCCGGGGTTTTTTCTTTCAGTGAAGCTGGAAATGCGGGATGACTTGACCGGGGTCTTCAATGGTGGGGACCTGCTCCGTGCACAGGTGTTTTGAGCGGGCCTGGGAGTAAGACTTGCACAACGGACGGGACAGGATGATGGTTTCGCGTTGCGCGATCTCAAATGCCTGGCGCAGGTTTTTTGCCCCCTCTTGCATGGCCCTGCAGAGACTGTGTGTGAAAATTGTATGCTCCGGTCCGCTGAGTGCGTATCCACCGGCCCGGGCAGCGGCGAGCAGGGCCGCACCTTCCAGGCCGTACTCGATCTTGGTTTGTTGAGGGAGCTCGTCCCAGATTTCCCCTGCATGGCAGGTGTCCGCGATCATGACCTTGGCCCGGGCAGGGACCCTGTTCAGGAGCTCCGCAAACTCGCCGGCCCGCATCCAGATGCCGGACATGACCGCATAGATGCCGGCAAAGGGGTACTCCTCCGACCAGAGGCAGAAAACTTCCTCATGAAGGCGGCCCTCCCTGCCCACGGGGAGGATCACTCCATGGCCGTTGAAATAGACGATGATGCCGCTGTCGTCTGTGCTGGCCTTCTTGAGCCGGTCAAAGCCCTGGAGCACCCCTTCCCGGGTGGCCTGCGCGTTGAGGACGGTGTGCACGTTGGCCGGGGGGACAAGCATGGACTCCATGAGCGTGTCCAGGAAAAGCGACACGTTTTCGGCACAGTTCCCAGGTTTCGGTTGCCAGGGGGGGCAGACGCCGATCGCCAGGACGTGAATCTCGTCCGGGGGCAGGCATGTCTCGTCGGCCCAGCCGCACCCGGGCCACGAAATCAGTGGGGCCGTCAGCAGGAGCGCCAAGAGGAAACGCCCGGGGTGCAGGAGGAAAACCATCGTCGTGAACTCCTGGAAAGAGGGGCGGATCACTGCCGGGGTGCGTCTTGGCCGTTTCTTGTTTCGTTTTCTTCCGATGGACAGTCCTGACAGGAGCTGACCGGGGTTCCGCCGATTTTCCGGCACTCATCGGCAGTGCGGGCCACGACACAGACGTCATCCACGCAGCAAAATGTGCCTGCGGGCTTGTCGTCGGCGCTCATCATGGCCATGCCGGGAGTGGAAATAACCAGGAGCAAAAGAGTCATCGAGCAGAGCAGAGTTTTCATTGCGAGGTCTCCTTGAAGGCGGAAGAATGTTGCAGGGAGATCGGTCCCAAAAGGCCCGGACCGGTGTTTGGCTGCGGCCTATCAGTCTGTTGAAAAAGTCCTTTTCAGCAAGCCGTTCAAAAACCTCGCTGGCAACCCAGGCTTCGCATAAGCTCCGCCGTGGCATGGGGCGCAAAAAAAGTTCAAGGCCGAAGCGTATTTAGTCACGCGTCCCGCGTGATGAGGGTTTGAACTTTTTTTGCAACGCAGTCCAGCGGGGATTTTTCAACGTCTTGCTATGGCTGCCGAGCAGAGCGGCGGCCCAGCGGTATGCTCCGGCCGTGCCGGCACTTGTCCAGACAGCTGCCAGAACGGCCAGGATCAGAAGGGCCGCCCTGGATGAAACATAGAATGCCAGGATGTACTCTGTCCATATCAGAAGGGGGAGGTGCAGGATGTAGACGGCCAGGGAGTGTTCTGGAAAAAGCGGCCAGCCGGTGAGGTCGCGGTCGAGGAAACGAAAGCCCAGCGACAGGCAGGTCAGGGTCAGTGTAGCGCACAGCAGCCCCGTGACCAGGGTGGAGCCCACCCCCTCGATCCAGCCTGACGCAAGCAGTGCCAAAAGCAGAGAGAGCAGGCACCAGGGCCAGGGGTGGTGTCGAACAGCCGGCCAGAAAAAATTTGATTTTGATCGCGCTTCCGGCTGACCGAGCAGGACACCGAGCAGGAAAAAGGTCAGGTCCCGCGGCAACAGGGAAGTGTCGAAAGCGAAGGGTCCGCTGACAAAATTCCAGAGGGGAACCGCGCGGCCTGTCGCGGTGCTGTTGCCGGCGCAGTGGGACACCACCGAGGCCGCAATCAGGAGAAGTGGAAAACCAAAAGGGAGGCGGCAGAAGCGAACCGCGCATGATCTTAGCCGGTGATAGGAGCTGGAACTGGAGGATCGCCAGAAAACAGTTAGGACATTGAAAAGCAGAAGCATCCACAGAAACCAGCCATGGGCCGGGTTGATGGTCACGGTGTCGAAGGAGTGCCTGAAAAAGTCCCCAGGGCTGAAATGAATCCAGGTCTGCAGGTATGGGAGATACAGGCAGAGAGGGGCGAGCAGGAAAACGATGCCTGCCAGGGGGATTCCGAGGCGGAGACTTCTGCTCCTGAGATACGAACCGACCCCTCTGCGCTGCAGGCTGGGTTCAAACAACAGGCCGGAGATGAAAAAGAGCAGGGGGATGGCAAACGCCCTCTGCAGGTCGGTCAGCCAGGAAAAGAGTGGGGCATCAGGGTCCAGGTCCAGAAACCAGCTGGAGTGCAGGGGGAGGAAGTGGTCGATTCCGGATTCCGGGGAAAAGGCCCGCGCCGCATGGTCCAGAACGACGACAAGAATCAGGACGGCGCGCAGGTTGTCAAGCGGGAGGGCTCGCTGGTGCAGCATGACATGGGTGGGCTGCTTGCAGGGTGGAGGCATCGGATGGATCGTGTTGTGGAATGTGGCTTTTGGAACACCCCCATCTTGGTCCGGGCTGGAATCCAGACAGGTCAGGCTCCGGCACGAGTCGAGCGGGACGGTTGTGAAGCCGACAGAGCGTCAGCCGTGCGCGACCTTGCCCAGGAAGGTCCGGGTGCGATCGAACCTGGGGTTGTCGAAAAACTCCTGGGGGGTGTTCTGCTCCAGGATCACGCCTTTGTCCAGGAAGATGACCCGGTCGGCCACCTCGCGGGCAAAGCCCATCTCGTGGCTGACCACTACTATGGTCATGCCTTCCCTGGCCAGCTGCTTCATGACTTCCAGCACCTCGCCGACCAGCTCCGGGTCCAGGGCGCTGGTGGGCTCGTCAAAGAGCATCACCCGGGGCTTGAGGGACAGGGAGCGGGCAATGGCCACCCGCTGCTTCTGGCCCCCGGAGAGCTGGTCGGGGTAGACCTTGGCCTTGTCTGCCAGGCCGACCTTGTCCAGGAGCTCCCGGCCCAGCTTCTCAGCCTCGGCCCGCTTCATCCGCCGCACCTTCAGGGGGCCCAGGGTCACGTTCTGCAGGGCGGTCATGTGCGGGAAGAGGTTGAACTGCTGGAAGACCATGCCCGCCTCGGTGCGGACCGTGTTGATGTCCGTGTCCTTGGCGTTGACGTCCATGCCGTCCACGATGATGGTGCCGCTGGTCAGGTCTTCCAGGCGGTTGATGCAGCGCAGCAGGGTGGACTTGCCCGAGCCGGATGCGCCGATGATGACCACCACCTCGCCGGCCTCGATGTTCAGGTCGATGCCCTTGAGCACCTCCAGGTCGCCGAAGTACTTGTGCAGGTCCCTGATTTCAATCATTGCCATGGTGTGGTCTCCCTTTACTTTCTGCCGACGTGGAAGATGCGGGATTCCACCAGGCTGAGGACCCTGGAGATGGACAGGGTCAGGACGAGGTACATGAGGGCCACCGTGAACCAGACCTCGAAGGCCCTGAAGTTCACGGAGATGATCTCCTGCCCGGTGCGGGTCAGCTCGCCCACGCCGATGACCACCAGCAGAGAGGTGTCCTTGAGGCTGATGATGAATTGATTGCCCAGGGGCGGGATCATCCGTTTCATGGCCTGGGGCCAGATCACGTAGCGCATGGCCTGGGAGCGGCTCAGGCCGATGGAGCGGGCCGCCTCGGTCTGCCCGGGGTTGATGGACTGGACCGCGCCGCGCACGATCTCGGCGATGTAGGCCCCGGAGTTGAGGGCGATGGCCACGATTCCCGCGGTCAGGGGGGTGATGCGCGATCCCAGGGCCATGGGCAGGCCGAAGTAGAGGAAGAGCACCTGGACCATGAGCGGGGTGCCGCGGATGAACTCGATGTAGGAGCTGGCGATCTTGCTCAGCAGGAAGTTGCGCGACAGCTTCATCAGCCCGGCCGTGGCCCCCAGGGCGAAGCCGATGACCAGCCCCACCACGGTGATGAGGATGGTCAGCTTCACTCCGGTGAGCAGGACGGGAATGGACTCCCAGATGACGGTGTGGTCGAACTCAAAGGCCATGCGGGCTCCGCGGGGGAAACGGGGCGGGCCGGGGGCCCGCCCCTGCAGGTTGCTCGAAGTGTCTGGTTATTGCGGCACCGTGCCGAACCATTTCTTGTACAGCTCGTCGTACTTGCCGGTCTCCATCAGCTTGAGGATGGACACGGTCACGTCGTCGCGCAGCTCGCTGCCCTTGGGGAAGGCAATGCCGTAGCTCTGGCCCATGTACAGGGGGCCGACCACCTTGACCTTGTCCGCACCCGCGGTCTTGGCATAGTACATCACGGCCGGCGAGTCGAAAAGAACCGCGTCCGCGCCCCCGCTGGCCAACTCCATGTAGGCGCCGTCGATGTTGGGATAGAGCTTGACCTGGTCGGCCTTGGCGTTCTTCTTCACGAAGTCCTCGCTGGTGGTGCCCAGCTTGGTGGCCACGATTTTGCCCTCCAGGTCCTCCAGGACCTTGATGTCCTGCTCGTCTTTATTGACCAGGATCATCAGGCCCGCGTCATAGTAGGGGTAGGCAAAGTCCACCACCTTGGCGCGCTCGCTCTTGATGGTCATGCCCGCGATGGCGACGTCGATGTTGCCGGACTGCAGGGCAGGGATCAGCCCGTTGAAGTCCATGGGCTGCAGCTCATACTCCAGCCCCAGGTCCTCGGCGATCATCTTCCACATGTCGATGTCGAAGCCGACGTACTTGCCGGTCTTGGGGTCCTTGAACTCAAAGGGCATGAAGTTGGTGTCGTGGGCAACCACGAGCTTCTTGGCCTGGGCCGCCCCCAGGGCTCCCAGGAGCATGGTCAGGGCCAGGGCCAGGGTCAGCAGTTTCTTCATGTTCTCCTCCTCGGGTTATGTATTCTCGATGTCCGTACAGGCCGCATGCGCACCGGTCCCGGGAAGTATCCCGTGCCAGGGGCGCTTCATTCCGGGATGTTCGGCATAGTGGTCACCTGCCCCCGGCAGTTGACCAGGGTGTACTCCCGCTCGTTCTTGTCCGTGATGTAGTAGTCGGGCATGAGCGGTATCTTGCCCATGTTGGTGGCCACCACGTACATGGGCTGGGCCAGGCCCGTGGTGTGGCCTCGGATGGTGTCGCGGATCAGCTCGGCGCCTTTTTCCACGGGGGTGCGGAAGTGGTCGATGCCCGGGGCGGGTTCGCAGTAGAAGATGTAGTAGGGCCGGATGCGGTGCTGCAGGAGCTGCAGGTGCAAAGCCTTGAAAGTGGCCGGGTCGTCGTTGATGCCCTTGAGCAGCACGGCCTGGTTGCCCACGTTGATGCCGCAGCCCATGAGCCGGTAGACGGCCCGGGCCGTCTCCGGGGTCAGCTCCTTGGGGTGGTTGCACTGGGTGTTGACCCAGATGGGCACACGGTGCATGCCCTCCAGCACCGAGACCAGCCCGTCGTCGATGCGCTGGGGCAGGGCGATGAGCGTGCGCGTGCCGAAACGGATCATCTCCACGTGGGGGATCTCCCGCAGCCGGCGCACCAGGGACTCGATGCGGTCGTTGGAGAGCAGGAAGGGGTCCCCGCCGGTGATGAGCACGTCGCGGATCTCCGGGTGCTCCCGGATCCACTCGATGCCCTCGTCCACGTCGAAGCGCAGCTCCAGCTGACGGTCCACCACCAGCTCCTTGCGGAAGCAGTGGCGGCAGTAGTTGGCGCAGACATCGGTCACGGTGAAGGCGATCTTGTCGTGGTACTGGCGGGCAATGGAGTCGGGCCGCACCTCGTCGGTCTCCCGGTTCTCCTTCCACATCAGGTAGTTGGGGATGCCGTAGGTGTTCTGCTGCTCCAGCATGGAGGGCACCACCTGCCGGCGCACCGGGCAGGTGGGGTCGGTCCGGTCCATGAGGGAAGCGTAGTGGGGAGTGGTCCCCCACCTGGTGCCCAGGGTCTCGATGGCCTGGACCTCCTCCGGGGTGGGATCGATGTACTCCCTGAGCCGGTCCAGGGTGTTGACGTGGTTGCGCAGCTGCTCTTTCCAGTCCATATCGGGTGGTCTATTCCTTTGATTTAGCGCGTTGGCGGCATGACCGCGGGTGCTTCGTGTTTGTTTCGTATTCGTAACAGTGCCGACACTTTGTCCTAAAACAGGTGGGATTTCAAGGAGGTGGTGGGGTGGGGGGGTGATTCAACCGAATAGAAAGGGAGGAGATCGGTCATGGGCTCCAGGTGTTTTGCATTTTCTGGTAGGGGCGCGTGGCGCGCGCCCTTCTTCGACGGAGTGACAGTCCCCAGCACGAGGGCCCGACCAAAGGCAGGGCGGCAGCCAGCCGCCCCTACCAGAGAAGAGGGTTCCGGTGGTGGGTCGTTGTATCGCGGGAAGGTGCGCTTTATGTGCTGCCCCTGCGAAAAAACAAAGGGCCGCGATACGCGGCCCTTTGTGCATCATTGGAGGAGTGGATGGGGCGGATTACTTCTTGCGCCGCGCCCGCAGGCCCACCAGACCGAGCAGGCCGGAGCCGAGGAGCCAGACTGCGCCGGGGATGGGGACGGCAGTGTCAGGACGAGCCATAACCAAGTTTTCCTCATACCATCCGTCATTCTGGTTTGGATAATTGTCTAAATCCAGAGCACTGCTCCATGCCTCTAGTTTGGGGAAAGGGCCATTGTCACCAACGGAATTATCTGCACCACCCTTAATATAGAAAACACCCCATACTGGAATGCGGTCAGTTTCTATGGTGTAAATCGCAGTTGGGGCCTTCTCCTCATAATTAAATTTAAGTCCCCAAAAATTGTCAGGGGAAATTCCTTCCTTCCAATTTCCAAGTTCATAATCGCTTCCATCTCCATCGGGATCAATAAAGTTGTCAGAAACTTCTAAAATAAAGTGAGAAATGTCTTTATCTTCAAGTCCAGTAAATGTATAAGTGTA
>CAZUBS010000085.1:0-7295 GCA_964618595.1 uncultured Desulfohalobiaceae bacterium | reverse complement strand
ATTTAGTCACGCGTCCCGCGTGATGAGGGTTTGAACTTTTTTTGCAACGCAGTCCCTCCTTCGCACAAGGCTACGGAGGGCAGGCCAGCGGGGATTTTTCAACGGCCTGCTAGACCTGAATCCCGTAGGCCTTGAACTTGCGGTACAGATAGCTGCGCTCCAGGCCGATGGACTCTGCCATCCGGGAGACATTCCCTTTGAACTCGCGCAGCTTCTCCTCCAGGAACAGCCGCTCGAAGGCCGCCCTGGCCGACTTGAAGTCCTCCTCGCCCAGGGGGTGGGCCACAGCCTGGGGAATGCGTGTTCCTGATGCGGTTTGCAGCACCTCGGGCGGCAGGAGGTCCACATCCACGGTCTTGCCCCGGGCAATGATCAGCATGCGTTCCACAAAGTTCTTGAGCTCCCGGACATTGCCCGGCCAGGGGTACTCCTTGAGCGCCTCCATGGCCTCCGGGGTGAAGGCCACGGGCTTGAACCCGTGCTCCCTGACCATGCCCTGAACAAAGTCACCCACCAGCAGGGGGATGTCCCCGGCCCGTTCCCGCAGGGGAGGCACCTCGATGGGGAAGACCTTGAGCCGGTAGTAGAGGTCTTCACGGAACCTGCCCTCCCTGATCTCGCTGTCCAGGTCCTTGTTGGTGGCCGCCACCACCCGGACATCGACCCTGATCGTCCTGCGCCCCCCCACCCGCTCAAAGGACTGCTCCTGCAGGATGCGCAGGATCTTGGCCTGGGTCTTGAGGCTCATGTCCGCGATCTCGTCCAGGAAGAGCGTCCCCCGGTGGGCCAGCTCGAACTTGCCCGGCTGGCTCTGGGTTGCCCCGGTGAAGGACCCCTTTTCATGCCCGAAGAGCTCGCTTTCGATCAGCTCCTCCGGAATGGCGGCACAATTGACCGCCACCAGCAGATGCTCGGAACGCCGGCTCTTGTTGTGGATCGAGCGGGCTACGATCTCCTTGCCCGTCCCGTTCTCACCGTGGATCAGGACCCAGGCGTCCGTGGGGGCCACGTTCGCGATCTGCTGCCGCAGCTGCTGCGCCGGCGGTGTCGTGCCGGTGATCTCCTGCACTCCCTCGGACCTGACCCTGGCCCGGAGGGTCAGGTTCTCCTGCTGCAGGGTCCGGAACTCCAGGGCCTTCTGGGCGGTTATGACCACTTTCTCCAGGGAGAGGGGCTTCTCGATGAAGTCGTGGGCGCCCAGCTTGATGGCGCGCACGGCCGTCTCGATGTTGCCGTGACCCGAGATCATGACCACCGGAATGTTCGCGCTCTCCTCCTCCAGCTTCTGCAGCACGGTCAACCCGTCGATGCCGGGGAGCCATATGTCCAGAAAGACCAGGTCGACACCCTGACGGGAGAGCTGGTCCTGGGCGCTTTCCCCGCTCTCCGCCTCGAGCACCTCGTAGCCTTCGTCTTCGAGAATCCCCCGCAGTGAAAAGCGGATGTCCTCCTCGTCGTCGACCACCATGACCTTGGGTTTGATATCCATAGGTGACTGCCGTCGTTGTTGAAAAGCTGCGTTATACGATAATCCAGCCATGATGCCGGATATGCCAGCCGTTACCAAGTTCGAAGCCCGAATTTCGACCTTCTACACCGGAAGCTCGACCACGAAGACACTTCCCACCGGCTCATTGGGCTTGACCCTGACATAGCCCCGGTGGTCGGTGACAACGGACTTGACGATGGACAGCCCCAGTCCGGTGCCACCCTGCTTTCGCGAATAGTAGGGCTCAAAGAGCCTGGACCGCTCCTCGTCGTTGAACCCGGGGCCGTTGTCCCTGACCTCGATCCGGACCCAGCCCACCCCCGGGTCGTAATCCACCACCACTGCAACCTCCGGTTCCGTGGTCTCCTCCAGCACCTCTGCTGCATTGGTCAGAAGATTGATGAGAACCCGCTTCATTCCCTCCCGGTCGAACTTGAATGCGGGTATCTGGCTGCCGAAGTTCAGCTTCCAGTGAATAGTGCTGTGGCTGCTTCGAAACAACTGCACCACCTCCTCCACGAGCGGGGCCAGGAAGTTCCTGCGCAGCTCCACCTCGGGAAGCTTGGCAAAGGCCGAAAACTCCCGGACCATCTGCTGCAGATGCTCCACCTGCCTGATGATCAGCCCGGTGAGCTGTCCGAAGGTCTCGTCCGTGACATCTTCACTGAACTTGTGTTGCAGGCGCTGGGCAGAGAGCTTGATCGGCGTGAGGGGGTTCTTGATCTCGTGGGCGATGCGCCGGGCAACCTCCTGCCAGGCCGCCATGCGCTGCATCTTGTCCAGCTCCGTGATGTCCTCGAAGACCACCACGATGCCCGCGTCCTGGGAAGGGCCGGCCTTGAGAACCACCGCATTGACCAGAAGCTTGAGCTGCCTGCTTCCCAGGGTCAGGTCCAGCTGGCGCTGCCACTGGGCCTTGGGAGACTTCCTGAGCTGCTCCAGCATGTCCCTGATCATCACGGCGTAGTCGCCATAGAGAAAGGCCAGGGGGTCACGCCCCAGGAACTGCCCGCCGTCGATGCCCAGAGTGGCTTCGGCCGCCCTGTTGATGGTGCTGATGCTGCCCCGGCTGTCCAGGGAGATGACCCCGGCTGCGATATTGTCCAGCACCGCGGCCATGTATTGTCCTCGGCTGTCCAGCTCCCTGTTCTGCTGGGCCAGGACATCGTTGGCGTCCTTGAGCCTCTCCTGGCTCTGCTGCAGGTCCTCGGCCATGCTGTTGAACGACCTGACCAGCATGCCCAGCTCGTCCTCGGACTGGTCCTTGAGCCGGACACTCAAATCGCCCCTGGCAATGCGCTGCGTGCCCGCTGCCAGAGCCTGCACCGGGGCGGATATCTCCTTGGCCAGGCGAAAGCCGAACCACATGGCCCCGAACAGGATGAGCAAGGTCATGACCCCCAGGATCAGATACAGGGCCATGGTCAGGGGAACCTTGAGGGTGCGGAGCTTGTTGTACTCCTCCACCCCGTGCACGATCTGGTCGAGCTTGAAGAGCAGCCCGCTGCCCAGGGTCTGCCCCAGGACCAGGAATCCGGTTGCGGCGTCGTCCACGGGAAGGACTCCCACAACCAGGTCCTGACTCGGCCCGGGGCGTATGGCCGACCAGAACCGGGGGGTGCGCTTGAGTGCCTCCCAGTCCACGGAGCGTTTGATTTCCGGCCAGGCTTCCCGCCACTCCTGGTCCACGTGCCAGTTCTGCTCCTCCAGGTCGGAGCGCAGGACCCCCACCAGGTTCATCTCGTACTCGGACTGCTTGCGCTGCAGGAAAGCGTCCATGGTCTGCCCGCCCCAGGCCAGCTCCTGGTCTCTGATGAAATCCAGGATAAAGCGCCCCCTGACCTCGACACCGTCCTGCTGCTGCTCATAAAAGGCCTGGCCGACCTCGAGGGAGTGCTCCAGGGAGGTGCCGACCTGGGACTTGAACCAGTAGTCCACGGATGTCTGGACAAACTTCATGGAGACCACGAACATGAGCACGGTGGGCACCAGGGACAGGGAGATGAACGCCAGGACCAGGCGGCTGCGTATCTGCGATCCCAGGACCTTGCGGCGCCGCTCCAGCATCAGCTTCACCCCGTTGCGCACCACCAGGAAAAGGACCAGCAGCAACAGGATCAGGTTGATGTTGAAGACCGCCAGAAAAAGGTAGGAGTTGGCGCCGAAAAACCGCAGCTCCACCCAGGTCAGCACGAAGATGAGCAGAAAGGCGGCCAGGGCCAGATAGAGCTCCCGCTGGCGTTTCTTTCTCTCCCGGGTATCCGGGACACTGACCCTGATGTGCTCCTGTGGCATGTCAGTAGGAAAACTCGAGGCGGTAGGTCGACTCCTGCACCACGTCCCACGACCTGAAGAACAGGGCCGTCCTGACCCAGGCCGGGACCTCCTGGTGGGTTATGGACACCTTGAGGTCCAGGACATAGACATGGCCCTGCCGCATGCGGCTCCACGGGCCCAGATTGATGGACAATTTCTCCCAGACCACGCCCAGGAGCTCCTCCAGGTCCGTCCCCCGGACGGGTTCGGCCCCCCCTGCCTGCGGAAAAACCAGGAACTCCTTGGTCAACGGGTTGCGCTTGATCACGTGCAGCAGCTGGTTCCCCGCAACCTTTTCATCCCACAAGCCGCTGCGTTTCCTGTACAGCTCGGCGTAACACTCCAGACCAAGCAGAGCGCCGTCCTCCAGGACCTCGCTCACCGTGTCGATCCCCTGGAGGGTCAGCCCGAACCGGACCCGCATGTCACCGGATTGATTGTCGAGCACCAGGTTCTCGAGCCGCACATCCTGCGACATCCCCGAACCCGGAAGGAGCAGCAGGCAGAGGAAGGCGGCCACAATCACGCCCCCCCTCTGCAGGACGTGCACCAGGCGTGACAACGGCCTGCGCACCGCATTGGCAGGGAACCGGCAAGGAGGGAGATGGATCGTGACAGGCATTGCATGCTCAATTACTTGATGGCCAGCGCTTTGACAACTCATCCTGTTTTTCTGTAGCCACAGCGACAATGAAGCTCAACGAGCACCAGAGCAAACGGCTCTTTGCCGCCTTCGACCTCCCGGTTCCCCAGGGAGAGCTCGTCTCACCCGCTGATGCGCGGGCCTTTCGGCCGTGCAACGGGTTTCCGGTCATGCTCAAGGCGCAGGTCCTTGCCGGGGGACGCGGCAAGGCCGGGGGAATCCTCTCTGCCGAGGACGAGGAAGAGCTCGCCATCGGACTTGCAGAACTCTTCGCAACGACTATCGGTGGGGAGCGTGTTCCCCTGGTTCGTGTCGAACCACGGCTGAAGGTTTCCGGGGAGATGTACCTTTCCCTTGCTGTCCAGCGCAGCACCGGCAGGGTGCTTCTGACCGCGGGACGCAATGGCGGCGTGGACGTGGAAACCCAGGAGCCGGAAAGCCTGCTCATCCAGGAGATCGACCCCTGCCTCGGCCTGCAAAGCCACCAGACGCGGGCGGCATTTTTCCATCTTGAGTGCGACGGCAAAAGTCTTTGGGATGGGTTTTGTTCCCTGGTGACAAACCTCTACCGATGCTTTGCAGGGTCCGGTCTGCTCCTGGCCGAGATCAACCCCCTGGCCCTGACCGGCCGGCAGGAGTGGATCGCCCTTGATGCCAAGGTAGAGATGGACGACAACCTGATCGACCTGCGCGCCGACCTGTCCGGCTTCCTGCAACCCGAGCACGCCACCGGGCCTGAGCGCCGTGCCCGCGAGGCCGGGCTCAGCTACCACTCCCTTTCCGGCATGGTCGGGCTCGTGGCCAACGGTGCCGGTCTGGCCATGGCCACCATGGACCTGCTTCATGACGCGGGCATGCCCGCGGCCAACTTCCTCGACCTGGGCGGCGGCGCGGACAAAAAGCGCATGAAAACCGCCCTGGCGCTGCTCTGTGAAGACAACCGGGTGCGGGTGGTGCTGGTGAACATCTTCGGGGGCATTCTTTCCTGTCGACTGGTGGCCGAGGCCCTTCAGGAGGCCCTGGGGGGGCAGCCGCCTCCCAAGCCGTTCGTGATCAGGTTCTCCGGTAACGGATCCGGGGACGGGTTACGGCTTCTGAACAGGCTTGCCTTTCAAAACGTCCAGCTGTTCCAGGACCTGGGCAAGGCCATGGGCGGCCTGGCGCAACAGCTTGGCCTGCCCCGGCCCGCAGAGGGTGCAGGCCTGGAATCCCTTCCGGCCCCGGACAGGAAATTTTTTCCCAGCCGGCCCGGGCCGCGGCCCAAAGAGCTGGGCGCCCTGGGAGAAGGTCCCGTCCTGGTCCAGGGCATGACCGGCCGGGAGGGGCGGCAGCACACCAGGCTCATGCTGGAATACGGCACCAGGGTGGTTGCCGGGGTGACCCCCTTCAAGGAAGGTGTCCGGGTGGAGGGAGTGCCCGTGTACCACAGCGTCGAACGGGCACTGCGTTGTCACCGGCCTGCTGCCAGCGTGATCTTCGTGCCCGCGCTGCATGCAGCGGACGCGGTGCTTGAGGCTGTCTCGGCTGGTATCCCGTGGGTGGTGTGCGTCACCGAGGGCATCCCCCAGCAGGACATGCTGCGGATCCTGCCGGTGGTCCGACGCTCGGGCAGCCGCCTGGTCGGGCCGAACACCCCGGGGCTGCTCCTGCCGGGTGCGGGTGTGAAGCTCGGCATCATGCCCGGGGACATTTTTTCCCGGGGCCCAGTGGCAGTGCTGTCCCGCAGCGGCACTCTGACCTATGAATGTGTGGCCCGGCTCTCGGAGGCAGGCCTGGGACAATCCTTCTGCCTCGGCATTGGCGGGGACCCCTTCGTGGGCAGCAGCTTTGTCGACCTGATGCCCCTGCTCGAGCAGGACGAGCAGACCGGGGCGGTGCTGGTCCTGGGAGAAATCGGCGGTCAGGCCGAAGAGCAGCTGGCCGACTGGGTCAGGGCAACCGATTTTTCAAAGCCGGTGGTGGCTTTCATAGCCGGGCGCACCGCCCCTCCGGGCAAACGGCTCGGACACGCCGGGGCCATACTCGATCCCGACCAGGGGGGCATCGACACCAAGCTGCAGGCCATGCGCAGGGCCGGCTTCACGGTCTGCACCTCCCTGGGGGACATCCCCGCCCAGGTTGCTGCGGCCCTGACGGGATGACCGCATGCAGCTCAAGTTCGTCTGGATCGGCAAGCTCAGGAAGCGGTTCTGGCTGGATGCCGCCGCCCACTACGCAGGCCGGCTGAAGCACCGCTACCGCCTCGAGGAGATCTGCCTCAAGGACGGTTCGGCCTCGCTGCGCCCTGAATCGAGGGCCGGGCAGGAAGGGGCGGACATCCTCAAGCGCATCTCCCGCCCGGACATGGTCATCAGCCTGGACCGGAAGGGGCGACTCTTCACCTCCAGGCAGCTTTCCTCGGCCTTGTCGGGCTGGGTGGAGACACCGGGCCGAACGCCCTGCTTCGTCATCGGGGGCGCCTACGGTCTCTCCCGGGATGTTGTCTCACGCTCAGATCTCACCCTCAGCCTGGGTCCGATGACCCTGCCCCACGAGCTGGCCCGGGTGGTCCTCCTGGAGCAGCTCTACAGGGCCGACGCCATCCTCAGGAACCTCCCCTATCACCACTGAAGCGCTCTGCTCGGACCCTGCCTGCCCCGGCTGTGCAGCTAGGCGACTGTCGCCGCAGTGTGCTTTGTAGGGGCAGGCCAGCTTTCAGCTTTTACCCTCTTCTCTTGCTTCCAGCTTCGAGCTTCCAGCTTCAATGTACGTGAGGGTTTGCCCTTGGTGAAGCAATCACGCGCCCCGCGTGACCAGCGGGGATTTTTCAACGGCCTGCTAGGCTATGCAGACCTCGACTGTCAGCTT